>CABVAY010000041.1 GCA_902496455.1 uncultured Collinsella sp. | reverse complement strand
CCCCGCGTGCCGAGATCACGCGTGCCTCGCTCGATAACGAGGGCACCATCGTGGTGGCCGCCGATATGGCTGCCGCTGTCGAGGCGGTGAACACCGTGGCGCCCGAGCACCTTGAGCTGCACTGTAAGGATGCGATGGGCCTGCTCGGCGGCATTCGCAACGCCGGCGCCATCTTTGTGGGCGCGTGGAGCTCCGAGCCGCTCGGCGATTACGTTGCCGGCCCGAACCACACGCTGCCGACCGGCGGTACGGCCATGTTCTCCAACCCGCTTTCGGTCGAAGAGTTCGTTAAGCGCTCGAGTGTCATTTGTTATACACCCGAGGGCCTGCTCTCGGACGCTCCCGCGACGCAGCGCCTGGCCGAGGCCGAGGGCCTGTGGGCGCACGCGCTTTCCGCCGCTTTGCGTCGCCGCGTGTTGGAGCAGGGCGAGGATGCCGTGAGCGCTGCGTCGCTGGCTGCGGCCGACCTGACCAAGGTCGCCTGGCCGGGTGATACGACCGCGACGGTCGCCGAGGGCGTGGACCTGGCGGCTGCAGGCTCGGATGGCGCTGGCGCGACCGGCGAGGAGGCCTAACATGGCCGAACTCACGCCGCGCATGAAGGAACTCGTCCAGCCCTACCTGGCCGGCATCGAGCCCTATGATCCCAACTTTACGCCCACGCGCATCAACCTTTCGGCCAACGAGAACACCTATCCCGTGCCGGCCGGTGTGCGCGAGGCGATCGATGCGGCGCTCGCCGCTACGCCGCTCAACCGCTATCCCGATCCCATGTCTAACGACCTGCGCGACGAGCTGGCCGCTTGGCATGGCGTGACGCGCGAGAACATCTGCGTGGGCAACGGCGGCGACGAGCTGCTCTATAACTACCTGCTGGCGTTTGGCGGCGCGGGACGGACCCTGCTCAACTGCCCGCCGTGCTTTAGCGAGTATGCGTTCTTTGCATCGCTCTGTCAGACCGAGGTGCGCGACGTGTGGCGCGACCCGGCGACCCTTGAGCTCGACCAGGCAGCGGTGCTTGCGGCGGCTCTCGAGTGCGATCTGGCGATCGTGACCTCGCCCAACAATCCCACGGGTGACGTGGCGCCGCTCGACTTTGTCGCGGCCCTGTGCGATGCGTGCCCCGGCATGGTCATGGTCGACGAGGCCTACGTTGAGTTTGCGGACGATTCGTTTGGCGCGGCTACCACGGCGCAGGGGCTTATCGCCGAGCATCCCAACCTGGTGATTCTGCATACGCTGTCCAAGGCGTTTGGCGCCGCCGGCACGCGTCTGGGCTACGTGATCGCGGCGCCCGAGGTCATCGATGTGTTTGCGGCGATTCGCCAGATCTACTCGGTTAACGTGCTGAGCCAGGCCGCCGCGCTTGCCTGCGTGCGTGCCCGCGATGCGTACGCGCCCGTGGTGGCACAGGTTGCATCCGAGCGCGAACGCGAACTGTGCGCCCTACGCGCGATGGCTGCCGAGGGTCTGCCCGTGGAGGCGTGGCCGAGCGCGGCGAATTTTGTGCTCGTGCGTACGCCGCATTCCACGCGCGTGCGCGAGCGCCTGCGCGACGAGTACTCGATTTTGGTGCGCGACTTTAGCTACGCGCCGGGGCTCGCGGACTGCCTGCGCATTACCGTGGGTACCCCGCAGGAAAACGACGAGGTGCTGGCCGCGTTTGCCACGCTGGTGAAGGAGGAGATGTAGATGGGCCGTTATGCCGAGGTGACCCGCAAGACGGGCGAGACCGACATTGTCGTAAAGCTCGACCTAGACGGAAGCGGCGCGTGCGATATCTCGACCGGCGTGCCGTTTTTCGACCACATGCTCAACGCCTTTGGCCGCCATGGCCTGTTCGATCTGACGGTGCACGCGGTGGGCGACGTGGAGGTCGATGCGCACCACACCGTCGAGGATACGGGTATCGTGCTGGGCGAGGCGTTTTGCCAGGCGCTGGGCGACAAGGCGGGCATTACGCGCTTTGCCGACGCGGCGATCGCCATGGACGAGACGCTCGTGATGGCTGCTGTTGATATTTCGGGCCGCGGGCAGGCCTACTGCGAGCTGCCCGTGCCGACCGAGCGCGTGGGCAGCTTCGATACCGAGCTGGCCGTCGAGTTCTTCTACGCCTTTGCGCGCGACGCCAAGCTCACGCTGCACGTGCGCGAGCTGGCGGGCGGCAACTCGCATCACATTATCGAGGCCGCCTTTAAGGCCGTGGGCCGCACGATGCGTCACGCCTGCGAGCTGGATCCCCGCGTGCAGGGCATCCCCAGCACCAAGGGTTCACTGTAGCTGACGGATTGCACAAACCACCACAAAGGTGCCTGTCCCCTTTGTGGTGGTTTTGGATGATGGGAAAAGGAGGGTCGCGTGGGCGAACCGAAGATCGTGGTGGTTGACTACCACAAGGGCAACTTGTCGAGCGTTGCGCGCGGGCTTGCGCGCGCCGGTGCCGCCGCCTGCACATCGGACGATCCGGAGCAGATCCGCAATGCCGACGGCCTGGTCATCCCGGGCGTGGGCGCGTTCTGTGACGCAATCGCCTTTATGCGCCAGAGCGGCGAGGCGGACGCGGTGCTCGATGCCGTCGCCGCCGGAACTCCACTGCTCGGTATCTGCCTGGGCCTTCAGCTGTTTTTTGAGCGCGGCGACGAGGGTGTGCCGGCGGACGAGGGTGTTGCCACGGACGGCGACGTCTCCGAGCAGGCTGGCGGTCCCTGGGTCGATGGCCTGGGTATTATGCGTGGCTCGTGCACGCGCTTGGAATCGAGTCGCCTGAAGGTGCCGCACGTGGGCTGGGACCAGGTGCACATGACGCCCGCCGGTGCGGCCGATCCGCTGCTTACTGGTTTTGCCGAGGGTGCCAACATGTACTTCACCCACAGCTACGCGGTGGCCGACGATGCCGATGCCGCCGATGTGCTGGCGCGCACGCACTATACGCGGAGCTTCCCGTGCATCGTGCGCCACGGCAACGTGTGTGGCTGCCAGTTCCATCCCGAGAAATCCTCCGCGCTGGGTCAGCGCATCCTTAAGAACTTCGTCAACATCGTCGAGGAGGTTGGCCGATGATTCTGTTTCCCGCAATCGATTTGATCGGCGGCAAGGTTGTGCGCCTGGAGCGCGGCGACCGGAGCCGCTGCAAGGTATATTCCGACGACCCCGTGGCCGTGGCCCGCTCCTTTGCCGAGCAGGGCGCGAGCTGGGTGCACGTCGTCGACCTGTCCGCCGCCTTTGGCGAGGACGAGGACGCGCGCGCTGCTAACTCGGCGGCGATTAAGGCCATCTGCGGCGTCGACGGTCTGTCTGTGGACGTGGGCGGCGGCGTCCGCTCGCTCGCGCGCATCGACGAGTTGGCCGGCTACGGTGCGCGTCGCATTGCGCTGGGCACCGTGCTGGTGACCGAGCCGGGTTTTGCCGAGGTGGCGGCCCAAGGCTTTGGCGAGCTGCTGGTGGCAGACATCGCCGCCCGCGACGGCCAGGTCAAGGTGAACGGCTGGCGCGACGGCGCGGGCGTGGCACTCGACGATGCCGTGGCACAGCTCACCGAGCTGGGTTTTAAGCACCTGGTCTACACCGACATCGCGCGTGACGGCATGCAGACGGGCATCGATGTGGCGGCGTATCGCCATGTGGCCGAGGTCGCGGGCTTTCCCGTCGTGGCATCGGGTGGCATCTCGACGCTCGACGACATCCGTGCGCTGGCCGCAGTGGGTGAGGGCGCGATTGAAGGTGCTATTACCGGTCGCGCGCTCTACGAGGGCAACTTTACGCTGGTACAGGCGCTGGCCGCCGCCCGAGGGGAGGAGTAGCCCATGCTTACCAAACGTGTGATTCCCTGCCTGGACGTCAAGGACGGCCGTGTGGTCAAGGGCGTCAACTTTGTGAGCCTGCGCGATGCGGGCGATCCGGTGGAGTTGGCGCGCGCCTACGACTGCGAGGGCGCGGACGAGGTCGTCTTCCTGGACATTACCGCCACGAGCGATAACCGCGCGACGACCATCGAGATGGCGGCGCATGCAGCCGAGGAGCTGGCCATTCCCTATACCGTGGGCGGCGGCTTTCGCGACCTGGCAGGCATGCGCACCATGGTTGCCGCCGGTGCCGACAAAGTGTCGCTCAACTCGGCGGCCGTGCGCGACCCGTCGTTGATTAGCCAGGCTGCCGCGGCGTTTGGCAGCCAGGCCGTGGTCGTGGCGATTGATGCCAAGCGTGTGGGCCTGCCCGGCGAGCCGGGTGCCGATAGGTGGGAGGTCTTCACGGCGGGCGGTCGCAACGCCACGGGTATCGATGCGGTGGCGTGGGCCGAGGAAGCGGCTCGTCGCGGCGCCGGCGAAATCCTACTGACCAGTATGGATCGCGATGGCACCAAGGCCGGCTTTGATTTGGCGCTCACCCGCGCCGTGGCGCGCGCGGTGCCGATTCCCGTCATCGCGAGCGGCGGCGTGGGTACGCTCGAGCATTTTGCCGAGGGTGTGATTGAGGGTGAGGCCGATGCCGTACTGGCAGCAAGTGTCTTTCACTTTGGAACCTTCAGCATCCGCCAGGTGAAGGAGTATATGGCGTCGCAGGGCATCCCTGTGAGGCTGGACTTTTAGCGCTGCGGCTTGCCCAGGCACCCGACCTTCCGGCTCCAACCCTCCTCGCGTACTTAAGTACGCGTCGTCGGGCTTGTCGCTCGGAATCTCGGGCACCTGGACAACCCTCGCCGACCTGTGGGATTTCGTTTGTTGCTTGGGAGAAATGATGACTGAGGTAATAGAAGCGTCTGATCTTACGTACGACGCCCGTGGGTTGATTCCTTGTGTGGTTCAGCAGTATGACACCGGTGAGGTGCTTATGGTTGCTTGGATGAACGAGGAGTCGGTGGGGCTGACGCTCAAGACCGGTACCACGTGGTTTTGGAGCCGCAGTCGCCAGGAGCTCTGGAACAAGGGTGCGACGAGCGGCAATATGCAAGAGGTCAAGGAGCTCTGGGCCGACTGCGATAGCGATACGCTGCTGGTCAAGGTCGACTCGCCGGGTCCGGCCTGCCATACCGGCAACCGTACCTGCTTCTTTAAGAAACTCGCGTAGGGCGGGCGCTCGATTAGACGCTCGGCCACCAGAAAGGATTGAACTATGGGTGTGCGCACCGCAAACGTTCAGGATGGAAATATCGGAGAGACGCTGACAGGTCTGGCCGAGGTGATTCACGGTCGTCGTGATGCATCGCCGCAGGAAAGCTATACCGCGCGTCTGCTGACCGACGTCGAGGATGAGCTGCTCAAGAAGCTTGCCGAGGAGTCGAGCGAGGTGATCATGGCCTGCAAGGATAACGATCACGATCACATCCGCTACGAGGCCGGCGACCTGATCTACCACCTGCTCGTAACCCTTGAGCGCTACGGTATCACCCTCGACGAGCTTGCCGGCGAACTCAACGCCCGCCGTCACTAGTCATTGGGGACGTTCTTAAACGACTAGTTAGGCGAGGGGTGTGGATTCCCATTCGCCGGTGGGGTGGGGGACGTCGAAGGTTC
Organism: uncultured Collinsella sp.; assembly: GCA_902496455.1. Taxonomy (GTDB): domain Bacteria; phylum Actinomycetota; class Coriobacteriia; order Coriobacteriales; family Coriobacteriaceae; genus Collinsella. The sequence continues at coordinate 10,154 of CABVAY010000041.1, read as the reverse complement.
GGTAGCCACAGTCGTAGGCGTGTGCCTGGGTCTCACGGATGTTCCAGCAAATGTCGCAGGCGCGGTGTGCGTCCGAGCCAAAAGTGATCGGCACCTCGGCGTGGGCAAAGCAACGCAGCAATCCGGTCGCGGGATAGTAGTCGTCGAGGCCCTTGCGTGGTGCGGTGGTCGAGACCTCAACGCGGCGGCCCGTGTCGTGTGCACACTCTGCCATCTGCTTCCAGAGCGGTGCGGGGTCAAAATCGGGTGCAAAGCCTTCCTTCGAAAAGCGCATGACCAGGTCGGGATGAGCCATCACATCAAAGTTAAGCGGGCTCTCGCAGGCGCGGCACCAGTCATCGACATAGCGCTCCCACACGCCGCGTACCCCCAGGTTTTCCCAAACGTGCAGGTTGGTGTCATCGTCGATCCAGCCGCAGCGCGAATCGGGCGTATCGGGACGAGCGACGTCCTCCGTTCCCGCCGTACCCGCGGCACCGGCCATGATATCGCCTGGGTTGCCAATCCAGTGCACACTGCCCAGGCGCACGACGGCGCCCTGGGACCAGCGCTCAACCAAAGGCTCGCAGCCCTCGTACCAATCGCATTCGAAACCGTAGATAAAGGTGAGTTCTGGCGCAATCTGAGCGGCAAGATTGCGAGCGTCCTCAAAAGCCAGACGATGTGCCGGCAGGTCGCCCTCAGTAACCTGCACTTCGCAGTTGGCATCCATGCTGGCGGGCAGGGTGAGATGGTCGGTCGAGACCATGACGCGGCAGCCGGCCGCAGCAGCGGCACGGACGTTGTCCTCAAACGAGGCATGCCCGTCCGAAAACGAGGTGTGGGTATGGCAATCGACCAGCGGGCACATGGGCATAGCGGCTCCTTTGCGTCAAGCGAATCCGCTTCATTGTAATGGCGCAGCTCTCAACACGCCGGGCACGCCGGGGATCGAAATCGATTGGAAAGGTTGCGCGGCGCGTGGTGCGGCCTCGCTTGCTCTCAAAACGTGTACGTCAGCCTCCAAAACCGACAAATAATGACATGTTTGGAGGCTGACGTACACGTTTGGATGGGGGGCAAGGGCGGCGACGGACGAAAGTCACGCTTGTGCCACGTCCGATGTGCTAGCGTTTGGATGAACAAAACGAGCCCGCGCGGAAAGGAGCCGGACCGTATGCCATGCGATAGCACATCTCCGCTGTCCCGCGAGACCGATGCGCCCGAAACCATCGTCAAGCTGGAATGCGACATCGACGACGCGTCGCCTGAGGTACTCGCCTACGCCGCCGACCGCCTGCGCGAGGCGGGTGCGCGCGAGGTGCACTGGCTGCCCCTCTATTGTAAGAAAGGCCGCCCCGGCTGGCAGCTGCAGGTAATCTGCACCTACGAGGATATCGAGCGCCTGCAGACGATCATCTTCTTGGAAACCACGACCAACGGCATCCGTCGCCAGGTTATGGAGCGCGTTTGCCTACCACGCCGCTTTGAGCGCGTAACGACGCCATGGGGCGAGGTGTTCGTCAAGGTGGCCACCCTGCCCGACGGCAGCGAGCGTGCAGCGCCCGAGTACGAGGACTGCGCCCGCCTTGCCCGCGAGCACGGTGTGCCGCTCCAGCGCGTGATACAGACAGCACAAGCCGCGGCTCTGCAATTTGAGTGACACGGTCGGCGACGCGCCACACCCGCCCCATCAACCTCACCGAAAGGACCACCATGAAATACCTCATCGCCTCCGACATCCACGGCTCTGCATATTGGACCGAGCGCCTCTGCGCCGCCATCGAGTCCGAGCAGCCCGACCGCATTGTGCTGCTGGGCGACCTGCTCTACCACGGCCCGCGCAACGACCTGCCGCGCGACTACGCCCCCAAGCGCGTAATCCCGCTGCTCAACGCCCTGGCCGACCACATCATCGCGGTGCGCGGCAACTGCGACGCCGAGGTCGACCAGATGGTGCTCGACTTCCCCGTCATGGCCGACTACGCCACGCTGTTCGACGAGACCGGCCGCGAGCTGCTCCTGACGCACGGCCATGTCTTTGGCGCCGGCATGCACAACAGCGTCGACCACGCGCCCGCGCTGCCCGAGGGCTCCGCGCTCGTCTACGGCCACACGCACATCAAGGTCAACGAGGAGAGCGCCGCGCACCCGGGCCTGTGGCTCTTCAACCCCGGCAGCGTGAGCATTCCCAAGGACGGCACGCACAGCTATGGCATCTACGAGAACGGCGCGTTCCGCCACGTGATCCTGGAGGAGGAGTAACCATGGCGCAGCACATGGCTCAGCAAAATGCCGAGGGCTCGCGCGATTTGTCCACGTTGGTCGATGCGTCGGCCGAGCTGCAGCATCTGGTGCAGACCATCTGGCGCCTGCGTCAGCCCGACGGCTGCCCGTGGGACCGCGAGCAGACGCACCGCAGCATTGGCAAGAACATGATCGAGGAGGCCTACGAGGCGCTCGACTGCATCGAGGCGGACGACGCGGTTCACCTACGCGAGGAGCTGGGCGACGTGCTCATGCAGGTCGTGCTGCATGCGCAGATTGCTGCTGACGCCGGCGAGTTTACACTGGCCGACGTGGCGCGTGATATCGATGCCAAGCTCATCCGTCGCCACCCGCACGTGTTTGGCGATGTAGATGCCGACAGTTCCGACGAGGTACTCAAGATTTGGGACGAGGTCAAGCTTGCCGAGAAAGCCGCCAAGGACAAGGCCGTGGCGGCGGGCGAGGCCGCGCCCGAGGGCCTGCTCGACGGCGTGCCCACGCATCTGCCGGCGCTGATGCAGGCGCAGAAGGTGTCACGCAAGGCGGCTGCCGTGGGCTTTGAGTGGGAGACGGTCCAGGACGTGTGGGACGAGGTCGCCGAGGAACGTGCCGAGTTTGAGGCCGAGGCCCCTGGCTCGTCCGAGCGCGAGATGGAGTTTGGCGACCTGCTCTTTGCCCTGGTCAACGTCGCGCGCAAAGAGGGGATTGACGCCGAGAGCGCCCTGCGTGCCAGCACGGCAAAGTTCCGCCGTCGCTGGGCCGCGATGGAGCAGATGGCGGCCGATGCTCACGTGGATCTTGCCGAGCTTTCGACCCACGGCCTCGACGACCTGTGGGATGCCGCAAAGGCGGAGGAGTAAGACTGCGGGAACGACGGGCTGACACGCCTCATCGTTCCCGCTAAATTTTTCGAAAATCAAGTGTATCCCTCGGCTAACTTAGGGCATAATGCAAAAAGTGCGACATGGCTAACTTACGGAGGCGCACCGACGGTGCACGGTCAGCCGGTCGCTTGCATCCACTACGTTTCCAAGTGAGAGGGAGACAACATGAGCGATATTTTGGACGTCTACGGTCGCGAGGTGCTCGACAGCCGCGGCAATCCCACCGTCGAGGTCGAGGTCGTGCTCGAGGACGGCAGCTTTGGCCGCGCAATGGTGCCTTCGGGTGCTTCGACCGGCGCCTTTGAGGCCTGCGAGCTGCGCGATGGCGACAAGGGCCGCTACCTGGGCAAGGGCGTTTCGCAGGCCGTCGAGCACGTCAACAACGAGTGCGCCGATGCCGTCGTGGGCCTCGATGCCTTCGACCAGCGCGCCGTCGATGCCGCGCTGATTGCCGCGGACGGTACCCCCAACAAGAACAAGCTCGGTGCCAACGCCATCCTGGGCGTGTCGCTGGCCGTTGCCCGCGCCGCTGCCGAGTCGGCGGGCCTGTCGCTGTACCAGTACCTGGGCGGCGTCAACGCCCATCTGCTGCCCACACCTATGATGAATATCCTCAACGGCGGCGTGCATGCCGACAATAACGTTGACTTCCAGGAGTTCATGATCATGCCGGTGGGCGCCCCGAGCTTTGCCGAGGGCCTGCGTTGGTGCGCCGAGGTCTACCACACCCTCAAGGGCGTGCTGCACGAGGCCGGCCTGGGCGGCGGCGTGGGCGACGAGGGCGGCTTCGCACCCAACCTCAAGACCAATGCCGAACCGTTCGAGTACATCACCAAGGCCGTGGAGAAGGCCGGCTTTAAGCCCGGCGTCGACTTCATGTACGCCATGGACCCGGCCTCGACCGAGTTCTACAACGCCGAGACCGGTATGTACGAGCTCAAGGGCGAGGGCGTGGAGTACACGAGCGCCCAGATGGTTGATTACTGGGAGAAGCTCGTCGACACCTATCCCATCATCTCCATCGAGGACGGCATGGCCGAGGAGGACTGGGACGGCTGGGTCGAGCTTACCCGCCGCATTGGCAACAAGGTGCAGCTCGTAGGCGACGACCTGTTCGTCACCAACACCGAGCGCCTCAAGAAGGGCATCGAGCTGGGTGCCGCCAACGCGATCCTGGTCAAGGTCAACCAGATCGGCACGCTCACCGAGTCGCTCGAGGCCATCGAGACCGCCAAGGAGGCCGGCTACGCTTGCATCGTGAGCCACCGCTCCGGCGAGACCGAGGATTCCACGATCGCCGACCTGGTCGTGGGCGTCAACGCCGGCCAGATCAAGTCGGGCGCCCCGTGCCGCAGCGACCGTATCGCCAAGTACAACCAGCTCATCCGCATCGAGGACGAGCTCGAGGGCAGCGCGCGCTACGCCGGCAAGGCCGCGTTCTACAACATTCGCTAAACGGGCGAATTTGGCGAGGGGGAGGCTGACTCGGTTCCGCCTCGCCTTGGCAGGATGCCGCAAAGCGCTATGGGCGCTGGGCCATACGGCTCAGCGCCTTTTTTATGTCGAGCAAAGGCTGGCGAAGGCGGTGCGGGCGCTCGTGCTATAACTAGAATACTTAGCGCAAACAAACCTCAACCGCACAAGGCGCACATGGATCAGATTTACGACAACAGGTACTATTCCGCCGGTTCGCGTGAGCCGTCGCCTCGCCGTGCGCGCACGGTGCAGCTCGGTGGGTCCGCCTACGCCGGCGCCGACCGCTCCACGCAGCGCCCGACAAGTACCTCGCGCCCCAATGCTCATGTGAATACTTCGGCAGATGGACCGGTGCGCCCGGCACGTTCGTCGCATGCGTCGCGTCCCTCGGCCCAGACGCACGACAAATCGAGCAGGCCCTCGAGCCGTCTTTCGGGTTCGGACTTTATGCGCTACGCCAACGACAACGCGGTGATTAAGGCGATCTATGACTTTACGCATGGCTCTCTACGCCCGCTGTTTATCGGTATCGTGGTGGCTCTGGCGCTCGTGAGCCTGTATTTCCCCGTGCGCGACCTGTACGTTGCAAAACGCTCGAACGACATCTTGGCCAAGCAGGTCGAGATTCGCGAGCAATACAAAGATGAGATGAAAAAAGACACTGACAAGTGGCTCTCGGAAGAGGGCATTAAGGATCGGGCACGGGAACTGGGCATGGCGATGCCCGGCGAGAAGAGGATTGAAGTGCTGGGCTTGGACGATGATTCGGACTCGTCGTCGGCTGAAAAGAAGTCGTCGAACGCCAAGAAGGCCAGCGAGGTGGCCAAGGAGATCGAAGAAGTCGGCAAGGACGCGCCGTGGTACATCCAGGCGCTCGACATGCTGTTTGGATTTAACGGCGTCGAGGGTCAGACGGTCGCGTCCAGCGGCGAGTAGGCGAGTAGCGCCCGGAGGGGAGCCCGCAATGGCAGATTGCAAACGATATAAGGTGGCGGCGATCGACCTGGGAACGGTGTCGTCGCGACTGGTGCTGGCGCAGGTCGAGGCCGGGGCGATCGTGGAATCGTCCAAGCATACCGAGATTACCGATCTGGGCGAGGGCGTTGACGCGACGGGCCGCTTTTGCGAGGCGGCGGTCGAGCGCGTGCTCGCCGCATGCCGCATGTTTGTGGACGAGGCGCGTGCCTTTGGGGCCGTGTGCATTTGCACCACATGCACGAGCGCCGCGCGCGATGCGTCCAACGCCGTGCTGCTGCTGGACGGCCTGCGCGAGCTGGGTCTCGAGCCGCAGGTGATTCCAGGAGAGGTCGAGGCGCGCCTGACGTTTTTTGGCGTGGCGCACGACTTTGCCGGCGAGCGCATCATTGTTGCCGATTCGGGCGGCGGCTCCACGGAGCTCGCGACGGGCGTATACGCGCCGGAGCGCGGGGTCTTCGCGCTGGAGGGAACGCGTTCGCTGGACATTGGTTGCCGTCGTGTGACGGAGCGTTTCTTCTCGGCGTTGCCGCCTTCGGACGGCGAGCTTGCTGCCGCTGCCGACTGGGCGGGCGAGCAGTTCGAGGCTTACTTTGAGAGCCTGCCGAGCGATTTTGAGCGCGCCGAGCGCTTGGTCGCGGTGGGCGGTACCGTCACCACGCTCGTGGCGCTGGTCCACGAGCTGGAGCCGTACGACTCGAGCTTTGTGCACCTGCGCGAGCTTTCGATGGAGCAGGTCTCGGACGCTATCGATCATATGTCTACGCTGGATGTGGAGGGTATCGCTGCGCTGCCGGGCGTGCAGCCCAAGCGCGCGGGCGTGATTCTGGCCGGCGCCGTGGTGGTTCGCGAGCTCATGCGCGCCGGTGGCTACGAGTCGTTCACCGTAAGTGAGAACAGCCTCCTCGCCGGCATGGCCGCCACCATCAACGAGACCCTCGACGGCGCGACCCCCACCATCGCCTGGACCCCGAGCCTGAGTGCTCTTTAACCGTCTTCCTCTGAGTTGCGGTGAAATAGTTCCTAAATAAGCTGGTAAACGGTATAAACAGGATCTATTCCACCGCAACTTAGAGCCCCGCCGGCGTGTAAAAGAAACGAGCCCGCATCCCTGGGGGACACGGGCTCGTAAACAATACGTGGTAGGGGCGGTGGGACGTCCGCGCATTTGCTGCGCAAATACGCACCGGCTTCGGCCGCCTGTCGGCGCCCTCGCCGGCTCGCTACGGACGCTGCGCGTCCGCTTAACGCTCGCCCCCTCGCGGGTTCGAGTCCCACCGGCATCTAAAAGAAGCGAGCCCGCATCCCTGGGGAACACGGGCTCGCAAGCAATCACATGGTAGGGGCGGTGGGACTCGAACCCACAATCCTTGCGGCGAGAGATTTTAAGTCTCCTGCGTATGCCAATTCCGCCACGCCCCCGTGAGACTAGAAGTCTAGCACAAGCCGTCCGTTACGCGTTGACGGCCATCGAGTGTTGGCCCGACTTTTCCAGGAACTCCTGGAACTTGGCCTCGTCGCCCTTGTTTTGGTATTGCAGGGCCAACAGGTACTCCAGGCGGCAGCGCTTGACCGGGTCGTCGCCGACATCCTCGAGCATGCGCTCCAGCTCGGGAATGTCGTTGTGGCGCTTGAGGATCATCGTGTCGTACATCAGCTGACACTCGTGTGCAACCGCCTCGGCTTGACCGCCCTCAAAGCCCTTGATCTCGTGCAGAAGCTCCTTGGACTTTTTGCGGTCCTCCTGGCCAACGTAGTAGTTAAAGGCTTTGATCACCAGGTCGACGCGCTGCATCTTGGGCAGATTGAGCCCCAGCAGCAAATCGAACATCTCATCGGCGCGCTTATGGTCCTCGCGCAGCAGATAGGAGTTCAGGCGCAGGTAGTCGCGGTTGTAGCGCGGGTACAGCATGCTGGTGAGTTTGCCGTCGAGCAAACGATCGAACTCGTCCCACTGCTTGGCAGCCATAAGCTGCTGCAGGCGCTTAAACGTGGTGCGTTTTTTGACGCTAAAGAACACCGACACGGCGATGCAGATGATAACGACGGCGGTCCAGAGGGTGCGGGAATCGGGCATATTAGGGTCCTTAGTCGCTTGTAAAACAAGCGGTATGACAACACGTACTAGATGTATTATACGCAGCGTGCAAGCAAACTGGCATAAAAGCTCATCGAGGCTGAGTGCCATCGCTCGCTGCGGTACACTTACCTAAAGTAAACCATGAAGGGAGATATTACCTATGAAGAAGATCGTTTTGGCTTGCGGTGCTGGCGCTGCTACTTCCACGCTCGTTGCCCAGAAGGTCGCTACCATGCTCGACGCCAACGGTTATGCCGGCAAGTATGAGATCGTGCAGTGCGCCATCTCCGAGGCCAAGGACTACTGCGACGAGGGCGCCGACCTGCTGATCGCCACCACCGTTGCCCCCGAGGGCCTCACCTGCCCGTACGTGAGCGGCGTGCCCTTCATGACCGGCATGAACCGCGTCGCTGCCGAGAAGGCCGTTCTCGACGTTATGGCTCAGTAGGCGCTGCCTGTATGAGTGAGCAGAACGCCAATCCGGTCGAGCTCTTTGGCATGCGCGTTGCCCATGTGGGCATTAACGCCACTGACCCGGCAGATGCCTTGGAGATCGCGGAGCTGTTCTCGACGATGATGGGTCTGCCCGTCATCGAGACCCCCGTTTCGTACTTTAACGATTCGCTGGTCGAGATCATGAAGCAGAACGGTCGAGGCGCTAAGGGCCACATCGGCTTTGCCGTCAACGACATCGATGCGGCCGAGAAGTGGTTTGCCGAGCGCGGGCTCGAGGTCAACGAGGAGTCGCGCGTGCTGCTGCCCGACGGCGGCACCAAGCTCGTGTACTTTAAGCGCGAGTTCGCCGGCTTCGCCGTGCACCTGTGCCGCGAGTAGCGCACAAGCTGCTATAGCTAGCAAAAAGGGATAGGGCCGCGTGGTCCTATCCCTTTATTTATGCCGAGGGGCTTCCTATCGTGGCAGGCGAATCGTAAAGCGGCTGCCGACGCCCTCGACTGAGGTCACGCCAATGACACCGCCGTGGCTATCGACGATCCACTTGGCAATGGCAAGCCCCAGACCCGAGCCCTGTGCGCCGGCATCGCGTGCGTTGTCGGCGCGGTAGAACCGTTCAAACGCGTGAGCTGCGGATTCCTGGTTCATGCCGATGCCCTCGTCCTCAACGGCTATATCGATCGTGCCCGTGCCCACATCGGGCGCTACGCCAAATGTGACGGTCGTTCCCGCATCCGAGTACTTGGCGGCGTTTTGCACGATCACGCGCAGAGCCTGCTTCACGAGCGCCACGTCGACGGACGCGTCGCAGCGCGGGTCGCTGACAAGCGCAGCGTCAAAGGCCAGCCGATACGTGTGCTCGGTATCGATCATCTGCGATTCCTCGCATACCTCGCCGACCAGTGCGGCAAGGTTGGTATTTGCGCGCCGCAGGACCGTGCGCCCGGCATCGCCGCGCGCCAAAAACAGCAGCTGCTCCACGAGCTCTTGCATGTGCTCGCTTTCGGCCTTGAGGGATGCGATGGACTCCGCCAGCACGTCCGGGTCGTCTTTGCCCCACCGGTCGAGCATGTTTACGTAGCCCTGAATCACCGCGATGGGCGTGCGCAGCTCGTGGCTTGCATCGTTGACAAAGCGCATCTGCTGCAGCTTGGCCTCTTGCATCTGGCGCAGCAGGCGGTTGAGCGCGACCTCGATGCTTGCCAGGTCGGCGTCGCCGGTGGTGACGCTCGGCGAGTCGACGCTTGCGCGCGCGATGGCCTGCTCCAGCGTTTCCATCTTGCCGCCGGAGAGCTGCATGCGGCCGAGCTCGTCCACGCGCAAGGCCAGATCGTTGAGAGGCGCCATGGTGCGGCGTACGCGCCTCGCGCCGCCGAGCATGTTGAGTACGCTGATGACCTGCCAACCCACAACGACAAGGTAGAGAGGCCATAACGTGACGAGGTCCTGTGCGAGGGGGAAAGTCTTGGTGGTACGCGCAAACTCGACGGTATAAGTGAGCGTTGTCAGGTCCCAGCCGCGCGCGGGCTTCAGCGACATGCCGCGAACGGTGGCGCCGGGGATCCATCCTGCGGTAAACGCGCCGTCGGGCAGCGTCTGGTTGTATTCATAGACGAGGATCGCCGCCGCAATAACCAACAGCAACAGATCGAGCCAGACGTAGCTCATCAAGCGGCGCCACATATAGCTCCAGTTGATGGCGCGGGCGATGGATGTGACGCGCTTGGCCTCGGCGTTACGCACGGCAGACATAGCCCACCCCGCGCACGGTTTGGATGATTCGGGCGCCGCCGGCGTCTTCGATCTTGGCACGCAGGTGCGCGATGTGCACGTCGACGTTGTTGGTGTCGCCCACGTATTCGTAGCCCAGCGCCTCGTGCGCGATGCGCTCGCGCGTGAGCACGGTCTCGGCATGCGCCATAAGCAGGGCGAGGACGTCGAACTCGCGAGCCGTGAGCGCGATGGGCGAGCCGCCGACTGTGACTTCGCGGCGGCCGGGGTCGAGCGCGACCGAGCCCACGGCGAGCGTGGCGGGGGAG
>CABVAY010000040.1 GCA_902496455.1 uncultured Collinsella sp. | reverse complement strand
AGCCCCTTGCGGCGTAGTTCTTATTTAAGCCGTCCAAGTTTTGGGGTGCAGTTCATTACGGTAGCGGGGCCCTTTTGTTTTGAGTTTAGATTTTGGGATAGCGAATTCGTCTGCCGAGCCGGCGGCTGCGGCGCCCTATTCGCTCAGGGGGCGCAAGGATGCTTCTTCGAAGTGGAAGACGCACAAGCCGCTCTCGGTCTCAATGCATGCGCGGCCGCAATCGTCGACCGTTCTAAATATGCCTCGTGCCAGCTCGTCTCCAGCGGGGGGGCGGGCGATAACGTGCTTCCCGATCCAATTGAGGTGAGCGATATATTCGTCGTGGACGGGCGCGAGCGGACCGGCGTCTTCTTCCTTGGCGTTGAGGCGCTCTGCCCAGGTATCTACAGCGTCTATAACTGCGTGATAGACCTCATCGAGGAGCATGTCGACGGCGGGAACGCTCTCGTTGAGGTCCGAGAGGCCAATTGCCGCCAGGCCGCCATCGGGCACCTCTTGGGGCGTGTAGTTTACGTTGACACCAATGCCGCAGACGGCGAAAGGTTTGCCTTCGTTATCGCGTGCGGCCTCGACCAGAATGCCGCCGAGTTTGCGTCCTCGCGCGACCAGGTCGTTGGGCCATTTGAGGCCAATCTCGTTTGCAAGACCCTGCTTTTCGAGTGCTTCGAGCACCGCTAGGCCGCTGACGGCGGCAAGACCAGAGTACTTTGCGGGATTAACGCATGGACGCAGGACAATCGAAAGCAATAGGTTGCCGGCGGTTGAATCCCACTTGTGGCCGCGCCGGCCGCGTCCTGCCGTTTGCGCGCGGGCGGCAAGTCCTGTGCCGTGCGGCGCACCCTGTTTTCCTGCCTCGAGCAGGTCATCGTTGGTCGATCCGGTTACGTCGACAATCGTTAATTGGGCATCCATAGCGGCTGCTACCTCCTTATTGAATAAGTGAATGACGCAATGGTGTCGAGAGATAGACACAATGTGAAGCCTTTGTCGCATTTGGACAATTTAATGTTAACACGTCAACAAAGACTGAAATGCGTTATCCTCTCTTGGTCGATGTAAACACGTCAACAACTCAAAGGAGGTTAGTGATGGGTTTCACGATTCTTGGAACAGGCTCGGCTCTTCCTGAACGCAGTGTTTCCAATGACGAGCTGTCTGAGTTCCTCGATACCTCGGATGAGTGGATTTTTACCCGCACGGGTATCAAGAGCCGCCACGTCTGCACCACCGAGTCACTTGACGACCTTGCCGTAGCGGCGAGTGAGCGGGCACTCCAGGTGTCCGGAATCGACGCGAGCCAGCTGGATCTGATCGTCTGTTCGACGACGACGGGTGACCACCTTGTTCCCGCTGAGGCGTGTGCCGTTGCTGAGCGACTAGGCGCGACGTGCCCTGCCTTCGATGTCTCGGCGGCTTGTGCCGGCTTCGTATTTGCGCTCGATGTCGCCGAGGGCTATATCGCCCGCGGTCGCGCCGAGCGCGTGCTTGTCGTTGCTGCCGAGCAGATGACGCGCGCGCTCGACTGGACCGACCGTGCCACCTGCGTGCTCTTTGGCGATGGGGCAGGCGCCGCAGTGATTGAGGCTGGGGGAGACAGTCCCCTTGCCGTTGAGCTTTCGACGGCGCCCGACGTCGAGACGTTGCGCGTTTCCGGTCTGGTCGGCACCTCGCCGTTTAAGGCTTCCGCAGATAGCGCGAGCGTGCTGTTCATGAATGGCCGCCGCGTGTTCAAGTTCGGCGTCAACGCCATCTGCGACACGGTCAACAAGCTCGCCTGCGACGCGAGTATCGCGGTCGAGGACATCGATCATTTTGTATTCCATCAGGCTAACGAACGAATCCTGAGTCAGGCGGTCAAGCGCCTCGGCGTGCCAGACGAGCGCGTGGTTCGAACGCTGCGCGAGACCGGCAACATTTCGAGCGCATGCATTCCGCTTGCCCTCGACCGGCTGGCAAACGCCGGTGCACTTCACACGGGCGACACCATCGCCTTGGTTGGATTTGGCGCCGGTCTGGATATAGGTGGCTATCTGCTTCGTTGGAAGTAGTCGCACATAGGAAATAAAAACGCCCTAGGGCACAACCAAAGGAGAACTACCATGGCAGATCAGAAGACCTTCGAGCGCGTTTGCGACGTTATCCGCGAGACCGCCGGTCTTGACGATGTCGAGATGAAGCCCGAGTCCACGCTCGAAGAGATTGGTCTCGACAGCCTGGGTACCGTCGAGATCCTCGTCGCCGTCGAGGACGAGTTTGGCATCCAGCTCGATACCGAGGAGAACCCCAAGACGGTCGGCGAGTTCGCCGATACGGTCGAGGCGGCATTGGAGAAGTAGAGATGCTCAAGACTCCTCTCTGCGATCTGCTCGGCATCGAAAAGCCCGTGTTCCAGGGCGGTATGGCCTGGATTGCCGATGCCTCGCTGGCGTCCGCAGTGTCCGAGGCGGGTGGCTTAGGCATCATCGCGGCCATGAACGCCGACGCCAACTGGCTTCGCGACCAGATTCATGAGCTGCGCGCCAAGACGGATAAGCCCTTTGGCGTGAACGTCATGCTCATGAGCCCGTTTGCCGACGAGGTTGCACAGGTCGTGATTGACGAGCGAGTGCCGGTCGTCGTGACGGGCGCCGGCAATCCCGCCAAGTACATGAAGGCGTGGAACGAGGCGGGCATCAAGGTCATCCCGGTCGTTGCCTCGGTGGCGCTGGCGCGCCTCGTGGCACGTCGTGGAGCCACGGCGGTTGTTGCCGAGGGTACCGAATCGGGCGGCCATATTGGCGAGACCTCGACGATGGCACTGGTGCCGCAGGTCGTCGATGCGGTTGACATTCCCGTCGTGGCCGCCGGCGGTATTGCCGACGGCCGCGGCGTGGCGGCCGCCTTTATGCTGGGCGCCGAAGGCGTGCAAGTGGGTACGCGCTTTCTGGTCGCAGACGAGTGCACCGTCTCGGAGCAGTACAAAGAGATGGTCCTGAAGGCCAACGACACTTCAACGCGTGCGACCGGTCGCTCGACGGGACATCCAGTGCGCGCCCTCAAGAGCCCCTTCACCAACGCCTATGCCAAGAGCGAGGGTTCCGGCGCGAGTGCCGAGGAGCTCGGTGCTATGGGAACCGGTGCGCTGCGTAAGGCCGCCAAGGACGGCAACTACGAAGAGGGTTCGTTTTTGTGTGGACAGATTGCCGGCATGGTCAACGAGCGCCAGAGCGCACGCGAAATCGTTGACGACCTGGTCGATGGCGCCGAGCACGTCCTGAAGGGTGCGTGCGCATGGGTGGCGTAGCGTTTTTGTTTGCCGGCCAGGGTGCCCAGCACCCCGCGATGGGCGTCGACTTGATCGAGACATCGCCGGCGGCCGCCGAGGTGTTCGCCATTGCCGACGAGGTGCGCCCGGGGACGAGCGAGCAGTGCCGGAGCGCCTCCAAGGAGGAGCTCTCGCAGACCGAGAACACGCAGCCTTGCGTGTTCGTGCACGACTTGGCTGTCGCCGTCGCCCTGCGCGAGCGCGGCGTGGTGCCTGCCGCCTGTGCGGGATTCTCGCTGGGCGAGGTCGCTGCACTCACCTTTGCGGGGGCATTCGATACGCGAGCGGGTTTTGAGCTCGTGTGTGAGCGCGCGGCATTGATGGCCACGGCGGCCGAGCGTCACCCCGGCGGCATGCGCGCCGTCATCAAACTTGATGCTGCGCAAGTCGAGAACCTGGCTGCGCAGGCCGGCGAGGACTGCTGGCCGGTCAACTACAACAGTCCCCAGCAGACGGTTGTGGCCGGAGCGCCCGATGCGCTGCAGACCCTCGACGTCCTAGTAAAAGAGGCTGGCGGCCGCGCCATGAAGGTCGCGGTGTCGGGTGCATTTCATAGCCCCTATATGGCCGAGGCGACCTGTGGCCTTGCCGCATATATTGAGGCCGGTCACGCGCCGTCTCCGTTGCTCATTCCTGTTTTGGCAAATATGACAGCGGCGCCCTATCCGGCGGATCCCCAGACGGCATCGGATGTCTTGGCCAACCAGGTGAGCCATCCCGTGCGCTGGGTCGACACGCTGCATACTCTGCAGGATCAGGGCATCGACACGTTTATTGAGGTCGGCCCCGGCAAAACGCTGTCCGGCCTGATCAAGCGTACGTTGAGCGACGTTCGTGTGTATTCGTGCGAGACGGCCGAGCAGGTCGCAGCTATTGCCGACGAGCTCGCATAGTCCACAGGGCTGTAACCCGAAAGGAATGACATGGGCAACTTGAACAATGGCGCGCTCGAGCGCAACGACTCACGTCGCGTGGCACTGGTCACGGGCGGCTCGCGGGGTATCGGCCGCGCCTGCGCTATCGGTCTGGCGGAGGATGGCTACGATATCGCCGTCGTCTATGCCGGCAGCGTCGATGCGGCGCGCGAGACGTGCGACGTCTGCGAGGCGGCTGGCGCCACGGCGCGCTCATATCAATGCGACGTGGCCGACCCCGCTGCCGTCAACGCGTGCGTGGAAGCGGTCCTCAACGACTTTGGCTCCATTTGGGCGCTCGTCAACAACGCTGGCATCACCCGCGATGGCCTGCTCATGCGCATGGGCGATGACGCCTTCGATCGCGTGCTCGATGTCAATCTTAAAGGAACGTTTAACACGACGCGCGCGCTCACCAAGACCTTTATGCGCCAGCGCGGCGGCTGCGTCGTCAACATGAGCTCGGTCGTGGGCCTGATGGGCAATGCCGGGCAAGCCAACTACGCTGCCTCCAAGGCGGGCGTGATCGGCCTGACCAAGGCGGTGGCGCGCGAGCTTGCGCCCCGCGGCGTACGAGTGAACGCGGTTGCCCCCGGGTTTGTCGAGACGGATATGACGGCAAAGCTCTCGGAGAAGGTGCGTACGGTAACCGAGGAGCAGATTCCCCTTAAGCGTATGGCGCGCCCCGAGGAGGTGGCCGGCGTAGTGCGCTTTCTGGCGAGCGATGCGGCTGCCTACATTACGGGTGAGGTCGTGTGCGTCGACGGCGGAATGGCGATGTAGAAACCAGGGCCGAAGAACGGCTTGGATGAGGAGACCATGATGGAACAGAGAGTTGCAATCACCGGTATCGGTGCCGTGTCGCCGCTCGGCAACACCGCGCTTGCCACCTGGGCGGCCATGTGCGCCGGCACGTGCGGTATCGGCCCGATCACGCACTTCGATACCGATGCGTTTGCCGTCAAGGTGGCAGCCGAGGTCAAGGGCTTTGACGGCAACGAGTACTTTGGCAAGCGTGACGCCAAGCATCTCGACCCCTGCGTTCAGTTTGCGATGGCGGCTTCGGACGAAGCCATGCACGATGCGGGCTTTGATGTCGAAGGCGCCATCGATCGCGAGCGCCTGGGCGTCTACGTGGGCTCGGGCGTGGGCGGCATGACGACGCTCGTCGACAACGTCCATACGATTGCCGAACGTGGGCCCCGCCGCGCATCGCCCTATATGATCGCGATGATGATCCCCAACATGGCATCGGGCAATATCGCAATCCGCCACAAGGCAAAGGGCCCGACCCTGCCCGTGGTGACCGCGTGCGCAACCTCGGCCCATGCGGTGGGCGAGGCGTTCCGCGCCATCAAGCACGGCTATGCCGACGCGATCCTCGCGGGCGGCGCCGAGGCTGCAATTATCCCCGATGCCGTTGCGGGCTTTACGTCCTGCCGCGCATTGACCACCAACCCCGATCCCGCGACGGCCTGCCGTCCGTTCGATGCAGACCGCGACGGCTTTGTGATGGGCGAGGGCGCCTGCGTGCTGGTACTCGAGAGCATGGAACATGCGCAGGCGCGCGGTGCGCACATTTATGCCGAGGTCGTGGGCTACGGCAACACCGATGATGCCTATCACATCACGAGTCCTGATCCCGAGGCTGCCGGCATTGCCCGCGCGATATCGCTGGCGGTGACCGAGGGCGACGTCAAGCCTTCCGAGGGTCTCTACATCAATGCCCACGGCACATCGACCAAGCTCAACGATTCGTCCGAGACGACGGGCATTAAGCGTGCGCTCGGCGAGGACGCGGCGCGCGCCGCGCACGTCTCGTCGACTAAGTCGATGACCGGCCACATGATCGGTGCCACGGGCGCCATCGAGGTCATGGCCTGCGCCATGGCGCTCGAGCAGGGCGTGGTGCCGCCGACCATTAACTACCACACGCCCGATCCCGCCTGCGATCTTGACTACACGCCCAATCGCGCGGTTCGCGCCGACCTTACCTGGGCGCTTTCGACCAACCTGGGCTTTGGCGGACACAACGCCGCCATCGCGCTGCGTAGATATACGAGGAGCTAGAGCATGGATTCCAAAAGACTTGCCGAGATAGCCGATGTTATGGAGGACCGCGGCCTCACGCGCGTACGCGTTGAGGAGCCCGATGGCACCGCGGTCGAACTCGAGCGCGCGAGCGCCGCACAGCCGGTTGCCGTGCCCATGCCCATGCCGAGCGCTATGGCCGCTCCAGTTGCAGCTCCCACAGTCGCGCCTGCCGCACCGGAGCCCGCCGCGCAGACACCTGCCGCCGCACCGGAGCCCAAGGGCACCGAGGTGACCGCTCCCATGGTCGGCGTTTTCTATGCTGCCCCGGCGCCGGGCGACGAGCCGTTTGTGCACGTGGGCTCTAAGGTCAAGGCCGGCGAGACGCTCTGCATCATCGAGGCCATGAAGGTTCTCAACGAGGTAACGGCAGAGGCAGACGGCGAGGTGCTCGAGATCTGCGTGGCCGACGGCGACCTCGTGGAGTTTGGCAGCTGCCTCATGAGGATCGGATAGGTGATATCCATGAACAAAGAAGAGCTTAAGGAACTGTTGCCGCATCGCGAACCGATGCTTTTGCTCGACGAGGCCGAGCTGGTGGGCGACGAGGCCCACGGCAAGATCACGATTACGGGCGACGAGTACTTTTTGCAGGGGCATTTTCCGGGAAACCCGGTGGTCCCCGGCGTGATTCAGTGCGAGATGCTCGCCCAAAACTGTTGCGTGCTGCTGATGGGCGATGAGGAAGCGCGCGGCGCGACGCCGTTCTACACGAGTCTGGACAAGGTGCGCTTTAAGCGTCCGGTGCGCCCGGGCGACACGGTTGATCTGGTGTGCACCATCACGCGTGCGCGCGGGCCGTTCCGCTTTGCGACGGGTACTGCGAGCGTCAACGGTGAGGTTTGCTGCCGCGCCGATATGTCTTTTGCACTCATGCACGAAAGTTAAGGAAGGCTTCATGTTCGACAAAGTGCTCATCGCCAACCGCGGCGAAGTCGCGGTCCGTGTTATCCGCGCGTGCCGCGATATGGGCATCAAGACCGTCGCCGTTTATTCCACGGCCGATGCGGACGCGCTGCACGTGCAGCTTGCCGACGAGGCGTATTGCATCGGCGGTCCGCGTCTTGCCGAGAGCTACCTCAACGACGATGCTGTGCTCACCTGTGCCGTAAAGTCGGGAGCTAAGGCAATTCATCCCGGCTATGGCTTTTTCTCCGAGAAGGCGAGCTTCGTGCGCGACTGCGACAAGTATGGCCTGGCGTTTGTTGGTCCTTCGGCCAAGGTGATCGACAGCATGGGCGACAAGGACGCCGCACGTCGAACGGCTGCCGCGGCGGGCGTGCCCATCGTGCCGGGCTGCGATTTGCTCAAAAGTCCCGAGGAGGCAACGACCGAGGCTGAGCGCATTGGCTGCCCCGTGCTTATTAAGGCGCGTGCGGGCGGCGGCGGTCGCGGCATTCGCAAGGTCGAGCGCGTGGAAGATGCGGCAAAGGCGTTCATCGAGGCGCGTGCCGAGGGCGAGGCCGTTTTTGGCGACGGCGAGTGCTACATGGAGAAGTTCGTCGCGCCGGCGCACCACGTTGAGGTGCAGATTATGGCCGATAAGCAGGGCCATGTGTTTTCGCTTGGCGAGCGCGAGTGCTCGGTGCAGCGTCGCAACCAAAAGCTGATCGAGGAGAGCCCCGCGCCGTGCCTCGACGGACACGACGACATTCGTGCTCGCATGCACAAGGCGGCACGTGACCTGGCTCGTGCCGTCGGCTACGAAGGAGCCGGTACCATCGAGTTCCTGTATTCGGACGACGGCAATTTCTACTTTATGGAAATGAACACGCGCTTGCAGGTGGAGCATCCGGTTACGGAGTTTGTGACCGATACCGACTTGGTCAAGTGGCAGCTGCGCGTGGCAGCCGGCCAGCCTCTGCCCTTTGAGCAAGAGGACATGCCGGTCCACAACCACGCCATGGAGTGCCGCATCAATGCCGAAACGCCAGACTTTCTGCCGTCATGCGGAACGGTCACCGCGTTGCGTGTGCCGGGTGGTCCGCGCGTGCGCTGGGATTCTGCCATGTTTACCGGTGCGAACGTTCCGCCGTACTACGACTCCATGCTCGGCAAGCTCATCGTGTGTGCGCCCACGCGTGACGGCGCCATTCGCAAGATGCGCTCGGCTTTGGGCGAGCTCGTGATTGAGGGCGTGAGCGAAAACAGCGAGCTTCAGCTCGACGTGCTGGCAAACGACGAGTTCTTGTCGGGCATGTATCACACCGATCTGATGGGGCATCTCTATGCTGATGAATAGAAAAGCGAAGACGGTCAATGTCCTTGAGGGGCCGATAACCGAGTCGTGCGCCGAGTTTCCCGCGCGTCACGTGTTTATCAAGTGCCCGGAGTGCCGCCGCGTGATCGATGAGGCGCGCCTGCACGACAACCTCGAGGTCTGTCCTCGTTGCGGCAAACACTTTCGCGTGAGCGGGCGCGACCGCATGCGCATGACGATTGACGAGGGCACGTTTGAGGAATGGGATGCCAGTCTGGTGCCGGAGGACTTCCTTTCGTTTCCCGGCTATGCCGACAAGCTCAAGAGCGTGAGCGAACGTTCGGGCGAGCGCGATGCCGTCGTGTGCGGCAAGGGCAAAATCTGCGGTTGCGATACGGCGCTCTTCTTTATGGACGCCAACTTTATGATGGGCTCGATGGGTTCCGTGGTGGGCGAGAAGATCTGTCGCACATTTGAGCGAGCGACCGAGCTTGGATTGCCAGTTGTCGGCTTTACCGTTTCGGGCGGTGCGCGCATGCAAGAGGGCGTGACATCGCTTATGCAGATGGCCAAGATTTCTGCGGCGGTTAGGCGCCATAGCGAGGCGGGCGGCCTGTATATCACGGTGCTCACTGACCCCACGACCGGAGGCGTAACCGCGAGCTTTGCCATGGAGGGCGATATTATCCTGGCCGAGCCCGATGCCCTGACGGCATTTGCCGGCCCGCGCGTGATCGAGCAGAACATGCACAAGCGCCTGCCCAAGGGATTCCAGCGCTCCGAGTTTTTGCTGGAGCACGGCTTTTGCGATGCCGTTGTTCCGCGTGGCGAGATCGCGCTCACGGTAGGCGAGCTGCTGGCGCTGCACGAAGGGCACGCGCCCGGCCTGGGGGCACCGCACGAGATCGTGCATACGGGTCGCCGCGGCAAGAAGCTGGGACATCTGTTTAAGCGCACGGCCGCGCCAAAAACGGCACTCGAGATTGTCAAGCAGACCCGCTCGGCAGATCGCGCCACGGCGGGCGAGATGATCTCGCTGGGCCTGGATGGATTTGTGGAGCTGCATGGCGACCGTTACTTTGGCGACGACGCCGCCGTGGTGGCTGGCATTGGCTGGAAAGACGGGCGACCCGTGACGGTTATCGCCGTCGAGCGCGGTACCACGACCAAAGAGCGCATGCGTCGCAACTTTGGTATGGCACATCCCGAGGGCTACCGCAAAGCGCGTCGCCTTATGCGCCAGGCCGAAAAGTTTGGTCGACCGGTTCTGTGTCTGGTTGATACTTCGGGCGCGTTTTGCGGCATCGGTGCCGAGGAGCGCGGCCAGGGCGAGGCGATTGCCCAGAATCTCATGGAGATGAGCGGCCTCAAGACGCCGATTGTCTCGGTGGTGACAGGCGAGGGCGGCTCTGGTGGCGCGCTGGCGCTGTCCGTGGCCGACCGCATCCTGATGCTCTCGAGCTCGGCCTATTCGGTCGTGAGCCCCGAGGCCTGTGCGTCGATCCTGTGGAAGGATACCGAGCGCGCGAATGAGGCCGCCGAGGCGCTTAAGCTCACGGCCCCCGATCTGTTGGCGCTCGGCATCATCGACGGCATTGTTGACGATAGGGGCCTGTCGCATGAGGAGATCGCCGGTGCCGTCATGTCCTCGGCATTTGATGCCTTCGATACGCTTGGGCAGCTCGACGACGCGACCCTCACAAACCTCCGCTATGAAAAGTACCGCGCAATCGGTCAGTACCGCACGATGTGACAAAGGGAAAACTCGCATGTCACATTGGGAAAGGCGTTCCATGTCACAAGTTTCTAACACCTCGTTTACAACGACGGTTTCATCAAACGCCATGGCCGTGGTGGACTATCTGTCCAAAAGCATGATGTCGGCGCTGCCGTTTATTGTCTGCGCGGCGTTGTTCCGCACCGTTGCCGTCATTATGGGCGAAGGTATGCTGGGCCTGTGGTCTGCCGATTCCGAAATCTATCGCCTGTTCTACAGTTGGCTCTATAACGCCGGCTACTACTTTTTGCCCATTTATCTTGGTTGGGCGGCCGCCCGCCAGCTCGGTTGCTCGGAGCAGCTAGGCATGATGCTGGGCGGCGTATTGATTGCGCCCGATCTGCTTAAGCTCGTCGATGCCGCGTCGACGACGGGGGCATCGATGACTTCCGTGTATGGTCTGCTTCCCGCGCCGGTCAACGATTACACGACGACTGTTATTCCGGTTCTCATTTCGATGCCCGTGCTATGGCGAGTGGAGTGTTTCTTTAAGCGCGTTATCCCTAAGGCCGTGGCGTTTTCGTTTGTTCCGTTTGCGACCATGCTCGTCATGGTTCCGGTTTCGCTGTGTATCACGGCACCGGCGGGCAGCTATCTGGGCATGCTGTTGGGCCAGCTTATGTTTATGCTTGGCAATTCCGGTGGCATCGTGTCGCTGCTCACGCTCATGGGGCTTGCTGCGGGCTGGGAGTTCCTAAAGATCGCCGGCGTCAGCAACGTTGTCCTATCGCTCGCCTATGCGCAGTTTATGAGTGTGGGAACGGATTCGTGCATCCTGATTGCCGCGACGATGGCGACGTTCGCCGTTTGGGGCATGCCTTTTGGCGCGTCGCTCCGCGTTGCGGATAAGGACGAGAAGGCGCTCATGCTGGGCTACTCAATCTCGGGTGTTCTTGGCGGCGTAAGCGAGCCGGCGCTGTACGGTTGCGGCTTTAAATATGGCAGGTGCCTGACGTGCATGGCCATTGGCGGCGCCGTCGGAGGCCTTGTTGCAGCCGTGGGCCACGTTACGGCCTATACCATCGGCATGACGAATGTCCTCATGGTCATTGGCTTTGCCACGGGCGGCATCTCGAACCTGCTGTGGTGCTGCGCTGCCGGCGGTGTGGCATTTGCGGTGTCTGCGGCGCTGAGCTACTGCTTTGGCGTGGTGCCGGCGAAGGGACAGACGATGGGGGACGGAGCCGATTCACCCGAAACCTCGAAGAGCGTGGCCGAAGTAAGCGCGTAAACCTGTGCGACACAAGGACGATTCCTTTGCCATGCTCCAAGGCCGTGGCCCGTGTGGGTCGCGGCCTTTTTTGTATCTGGGGGACAAAGTGGCTACACTACAATCCGTTTGAGCAATAGATATATAGGTAGTACCGTGGGGGCGGATGTAGATGGTCGAGTGGATTGTTAAGCGTGCGCAGGGCGACCGTGCGCGCGTGGGCACGTTGACGGGCGTGGTGTGTATTCTCGCCAATGTGGCACTATGCGCTGCGAAGGGCGTAATTGGCGTGCTGTCGGGATCGGTTTCGATTGTGGCGGATGCCATGAACAACCTGTCCGATGCCAGCTCGAACATCGTGAGCGTGCTGGGCTTTAAGCTGGCGAGCAAGCCGGCCGACCCCGAGCATCCTTACGGCCACGGTCGCTACGAGTATCTCTCGGGTCTGGTCGTGGCGGCGCTCGTGCTGCTGATTGGCGTTGAGCTGGTGAAGTCCTCGGTCGAGCGCGTCATCCACCCCGAACCTGTCGAGTTCTCGCTTGCCCTGGTGGCAGTTCTAGTGCTTTCGATGGTCGTAAAGCTGTGGATGGCGGCCCTCAACCAAAAGCTCGGTGACCGCATTGAGTCCGAGACGCTGCATGCGACCGCGCAGGATTCCAAGAACGATGTCCTAGCCACGGGCGCCGTGCTGGCGTGCGCGATTGTTTCGCAGGTGACGCACATCAATCTTGACGCATGGGTCGGCCTTGCCGTTGGCGCCTATATTGGCTGGAGCGGTTTTGAACTCATCCAGGATACGGTGAGCCCGCTTTTGGGTCAGTCGCCCGATCCTAAGCTGGTCAAGCACATTCGAGACAAGATCATGAGCTATCCCGGCGTTTTGGGCGTTCACGATTTGATGGTTCACGACTACGGCCCGGGCAGGAAGTTTGCAAGTGCGCATGCCGAGATGGCGGCCGAGGACAGCCCGTTGGAAAGTCACGACACGCTCGATAACATCGAGCAGTCGTTTAGGGACGAAGACGGCATGATCGTTACGCTTCACTACGATCCCATCGTGACCGATGACCCCAAGCTGGCGAGCATGCGCTTGCGCATTCACGCCATGGCCCAGGAGATCGATAGCCGCCTCTCGATTCATGACCTGCGCTGCGTGCCGGGTCCTACGCACACCAACGTGATCTTTGACTGCGTGCGTCCCTCGGATCTGCAGATGAGTGCCGAAGACGTAAAGCACGCGCTGACACAACGGGTCGAATCGGAATATCCCAAGTCGATTGCCAAGATTACGATCGACGAAGACTACGTAGGGCATACCCACGAGTAAGGCTATGCCGGCAAAGCAGGTTATGCAGAAGGGGAGAGCATGAAGAAGCTGTATCTACTCCGCCACGGTCAGACGGAGTTCAACGTCAAAAAGCTGGTCCAGGGCCGCTGCGATTCACCGCTCACCGACTTAGGCCGTCAGCAAGCCGGGATGGCAGCCGCATGGCTCAAAGCCCACGGCGTCGTCCCCGACAAAGTGGTCTCATCACCCTTAGGCCGAGCCATGGACACGGCAAGTCTCGTCGCATGCGAGCTCCTCGGCCCGGACGCAGCAGCCGAGCCCTGCGAAGGCATTATCGAGCGCTGCTACGGCTCCTTCGAAGAAGGCCCGCACGGCGCGCTGCCCACCGACGTCTGGGATCCGGGCGAGGACCTGGTCCCCTTCGGAGGAGAAGGAAGCCAAGCGCTGCAAGAACGTATGGTGGATGCGCTTACCAATATCATGGGCTCCGAGGGCATCGAAACCCTTCTAGCAGTAAGCCACGGCAGCGCCAGCCGCCAATTTATCAAGGCCGCAGCCCCAGAGGGCTTCGAGCTCCCAACAAAACTCCCCAACTGCGCCATCATGATCTTCGATTTCGATGAGGCAAAGCCACAAGCAGAAGGCGAACCGTCCCAATGCAAGTTCACCCTCCAGCAAATAGTGGACCCCCAACAAAGTCATTAGCCTGAGCGAGCAAGGTTTAGCAGACATCAACGTGGCGTTCCCAGTGTGCGGCGGAGGGGGCGGGCCTGAGACATATTAAGGTTGTCGCGAGTTCCGCACGAACAGGAGAGCACTTAATGTGCTCTCCGTCGTGAGCAGGACTGTAGAGCAGCAACCTTAATATGTCTCAGGCCCGCCCCCTCCGCCGCACACTGGGAACGTGCCACGCACTTTACCTGCGTAAACAATGTGAGTGAAATATGAATCTCGATGGATACGCCCGCAGCCGTGTATACTAAACAGCTGTGTGTAACCAGGGGAGTATTCTGGCTGGACAAAATGCCTGCTTAATAGGGTTGTCAGGTAGTCCGGGCGAAATACAAGGCTGGGGAGCACGTCGTGTAAGTAGTGGTCCTCTAGGGGCGTACGCTCGGTGGTGTACGCATTGTCCCAAGACCACGCGAGAGTTGGGATCATATCTTGATCAGCATGATTCTCGGCCGCAAGATTGGCATGACCCAGGTTTGGGACGAGGACGACAACGTCGTTCCCGTCACGGTCATCCAGGCTGGCCCCTGCGCTGTCTCGCAGGTTAAAACTCAGGCAACCGACGGCTATGACGCCGTCCAGATCGGTTTCGGCGACATCAAGGCCAAGAACGTGAACAAGCCCATGGCTGGTCACTTCGCCAAGGCTGGCGTCGAGCCTGTCCGTTTCCTTCGTGAGGTCCGCGTCGAGAACGGCGAGGAGCACAAGGTCGGCGAGGTCGTCACCGTCGCTGATTTCGCTGATGTCGAGAAGGTCGACGTCATCGGTACCTCCAAGGGTAAGGGCTTCCAGGGTCGCATCAAGCGCTGGGGTCAGCGCCGCGGTCCTATGACGCATGGTTCTCACTTCCAGCGTCACCCCGGTTCTATCGGTCAGTGCGCCTATCCTGCGCGCGTCCTCAAGGGCGTCAAGATGGCCGGTCACATGGGTAACGAGCGCGTTACCGTCAAGAACCTTTCCGTTGTCCGCATCGATGCCGAGCAGAACCTCATCTTGGTCAAGGGCGCTGTCCCGGGTGCCAAGAATGGTCTCGTCGCCATCCGTATGGCCTAAGGGCCCAGCCCATTTAGCCCAGCGTCATACCAAGGAGAACACTTAAATGGCAAAGTTTGAAGTAAAGAACAGCGAGGGCAAGAAGGTCGCCGAGGCCGAGCTCGCCGCTGAGGTGTACGGCATCGAGCCGAACATCCACGTTATGCACCACATCGTCAAGTGCCAGATGGCCTCTTGGCGTCAGGGCACCCAGTCCGCTAAGGGCCGCTCTGAGGTTTCCGGTGGCGGCAAGAAGCCTTGGCGTCAGAAGGGCACCGGCCGTGCCCGCCAGGGTTCCATCCGTGCTGCCCAGTGGCGTCACGGTGGCGTTGTCTTCGCCCCCAAGCCCCGTTCCTACGCTAAGCGTATGAACAACAAGGAGGTCAAGCTGGCTATGCGCTCCGCGCTGTCCGCCAAGCTGGCCGATGGCGAGCTCGTACTCGTCGACGACTACGGCTTCGAGAAGCCTTCCACCAAGGCTGCCGTCGCCATGCTCAAGGCTCTCGGCCTTGAGGGCAAGCGTCTGACCATCATCGTTCGCGATGAGGACGTCAACGCCTACCTGTCGTTCCGAAACATTCCCAAGACGTTCATCATCACCGCTGACGAGGCCAACACCTACGATCTCGTCAACAACAACGCTGTGCTGATGCCCGCCGACATCGCCGCTCACTTCGGGGAGGTGCTTGCATAAATGACCGCCCACGAGATCATCATCCGTCCGATCGTGTCCGAGCGTTCCTTCTCCGGCATGGAGCTGAACAAGTACACGTTCGAGGTCGCCAAGGATGCTAACAAGTATCAGATCAAGGACGCTGTCGAGGAGATCTTCGGCGTCAAGGTCGTTCGCGTGAACACCCTGACGGTCAAGCCCAAGACCAAGCGCGTGCGCTATGTCGCCGGCAAGACCCGTTCTTGGAAGAAGGCCATCGTCACGCTGGCCGAGGGCGACACCATCGAGGTCTTTGGCAACCAGGCCTAAGACTCGCTGCTGTTGAGTGAGCTCATGCCTCCCAGATAGGGGAGGCGGGAGCTCAAGGTTTTGGGCGTATTAAATGGACACGCCCGGAACCGTGTATACGTCCGGTGTCATCGCACCCGAGGCAGAACCTCGAATCCCTGTCTGCGATGGCTAACGGATTCCTATTGAAAGGGATTGTAATGGCTGTAAAGCACCTTAAGCCGACCTCCGCTGGTAGGCGTTGGCAGACGATCTCCGACTTCTCCGAGATCACCTGCACCAAGCCCGAGAAGTCTCTTCTCGAGCCCCTGCCCAAGAAGGCCGGTCGTAACAACAACGGCCGCATCACCACCCGTCACCAGGGCGGCGGCGTGAAGCGTCGTTACCGCGTGATCGACTTCAAGCGCAACAAGGACGGCGTGTCCGCCAAGGTTGCCACGATCGAGTACGATCCGAACCGTTCCGCTCGCATCGCTCTGCTGCACTACGCTGACGGTGAGAAGCGCTACATCCTGGCCCCTAAGGGCCTCGAGGTCGGTCAGACCATCATGTCCGGTTCTGACGCCGACATCAAGCCGGGCAACGCTCTGCCCCTCGCCGACATCCCCGTCGGTACGCTCATCCACGCCGTCGAGTTCCAGCCGGGCAAGGGCGCTGCTATCGCCCGTTCCGCCGGTAACTCCTGCCAGCTGATGGGTAAGGAGGGCAAGTACGCCATCGTCCGTATGCCTTCCTCCGAGATGCGCCGCATCCTCGTTACCTGCCGCGCCACCGTCGGTGAGGTCGGCAACGCCGATCACTCCAACATCGTCATCGGCAAGGCCGGCCGTAAGCGTCACATGAACGTGCGCCCGACCGTCCGCGGTACCGTCATGAACCCTGTCGACCACCCGCACGGCGGTGGCGAGGGCAAGAACCACACCTCTGGTCGTCCCTCCGTTACCCCTTGGGGTAAGCCGACGAAGGGCCTTCGTACGCGCAAGAAGAAGAAGGTCTCGAACCAGCACATCATTCGTCGCCGTAAGAAGTAATTTCGGATACCGAGTTTTAGGAGAAAGCACTTATGAGCAGAAGTCTCAAAAAGGGCCCGT
>CABVAY010000039.1 GCA_902496455.1 uncultured Collinsella sp. | reverse complement strand
AGAGCGCTTGACTGGCAGTCAAGAGGTCAGGGGTTCGATCCCCCTCGTCTCCACCCGAGCATTGAATGAGGCTCCAACGCAAGTTGGGGCCTTTTTTCATATTGGCACACAAGGTCAAAGGCGGCACCATGATCCTCCTGGTCGACAAGATCGAAAAAAGCTTCGGCGCGCGCGTCCTCTTTAGCGGCGCGTCCTTCCAGATCAACCCCGGCGAGCGCTTTGCGCTCGTGGGCCCCAACGGCGCCGGCAAAACCACCATGCTCAAGATTATCATGGGCATCGACAGCCCCGACGCCGGTCAGGTCCAGTACGCCAAGGACTGCCAGGTGGGCTACCTAGAGCAGGAAACTAACCTGGAGCAAAAGGACACCACCATCCTCGCCGAGGTCATGGCCGCCGCCAAGGAAATCCGCCGCATGGGCGAGCGCGCCAACGAGCTGCAGGCCCAAATCACCGAGCTCTCCGAACAGGGCAAGGACGTCGACGCGCTCCTCAACGAGTACGGCCAGGTCCAGGACCGCTTTGAGCACCTGGGCGGCTACGAGCTCGAGAGCAACGCCCGTAAGATCCTTTCCGGCTTGGGCTTTAAGGTCACCGACTTTGAGCGCCCGTGCTCCGAGTTCTCGGGCGGCTGGCAGATGCGCATTGCGCTTGCCAAGCTCTTCCTGCGCCACCCCGACCTGCTGCTTCTGGACGAGCCCACCAACCACCTGGACCTCGAAAGCGTCCAGTGGCTGCGCGGCTTTATCGCCAACTACGACGGCGCCGTCCTCATCGTCAGTCACGACCGTGCCTTCATGGACGCCTGCGTCGACCACGTCGCCGCTCTCGAAAACCGTCGCGTGACCACCTACACCGGCAACTACAGCAGCTACCTCAAGCAGCGCGAGGACAACCTGGAGCAGATGCGCGCCAAGCGTGCCGCTCAGGAGCGCGACATCGCCCACATGCAGGTCTTCGTCGACAAGTTCCGCTACAAGCCCACCAAGGCCGCCCAGGCCCAGGAGCGCATCCGCAAGATCGAGCAGATCAAAAAGGAGCTTGTCATCCTGCCCGAGGGCCACAAGCACATCGACTTTAAGTTCCCCGACCCACCGCGCTCCGGCGACATGGTCGTGGGGCTCGAGGGCGTGTCCAAGTCCTACGGCAACAAGCATATCTACAGCGACATCGACCTCAAGCTCTACCGCGGCGAGCACGTGGCACTCGTCGGCCCCAACGGCGCCGGCAAGTCCACGCTCATGAAGATCCTCGCCGGCCTGGAGCCTCCCACCACCGGCACCCGCGATCTGGGCACCAACGTGGGCGTGGCCTACTATGCCCAGCACGCGCTCGAGGGTATGACCGAGTCCAATACCGTCCTGCAAGAGATCGACACCGTCACGCCCAAGTGGACCGTACCGCAGCAGCGCAGCCTGCTGGGCGCCTTCCTGTTTAGCGACAACGATTCCATCGAAAAGCAGGTGCGCGTCCTCTCCGGCGGCGAAAAGGCGCGTCTGGCGCTCGCCAAGATGCTTGTGGCCCCCGAGGCGCTCCTGTGCCTGGACGAGCCCACCAACCACCTTGACATCGACTCGGTGGACATGCTCGAGAACGCCCTGCAAAACTTCCCCGGTACCATCGTGCTGATCAGCCACGATGAGCACCTGGTACGCGCCGTGGCCAATCGCATCATCGACATCCGCGATGGCAAGGTCACAATCTATGACGGCGACTACGACTACTACCTATACAAGCGCGAGGACCTCGCAGCCCGCGCCGCCGCCGAGGCGGCAGGGGATAGCGCGCCTGCCGCGGCCAAGTCCACCAAAGCCAGCGCCGCCCAGGCCGACACCCCCGCCGCGGCGCCTAAGCCTGCCGAGGGCAAAAAGACCAAGGAGCAAAAGCGCGCCGAGGCCCAGGCCCGCGCTGCGCTCAACAAAAAACTCAAGGGCGTGCGCAACCAGCTCAAGAAGATCGAGACGGAGCTCGACAAAAAGCGCGCCCGCTATGACGAGCTTATGGAATTGATGGCAAGCGAAGAGCTTTATGCCGATCAGGATAAGTTCAACGCCGCGCTGGGGGAATATAACGGCCTTAAGCAAGAGCTACCTAAGCTCGAGGACGAATGGTTGGAGCTTTCCACCCAGATCGAAGAGGAGACCGCGCGTGAACTCTCGTAAGGCCACCGCCGTGGCGATGAGCATCATCGCCATCGCCTGTCGCATCTGCGGCATTTTTATGAGCGCAATGACCGTGCTGCTGTGCTTTAGCGGCCTCACCGCCAAGCTGCAGATCGTGGGCTTTGTCGTTGAGCTTTCGCGCGCGCTGCCGAGCGCCATCGCCGGCTACGGCGTCATCACCTCTCCCTTTGGCGGCGTTTTCCGCTTGGATTACGCCATCGTGGCCGTCATCTTGTTTGTAGCTGACTACCTGCTCACGCGCGCCTCGCGCCGCGTCCGCTAGGGGAGCGCCATGTCCAGCAGCTACATCATGAACCTGCTCGCCAGCGCCGTCGCCGTCATCGTGGGCATCGTCATCCACGAAAGTGCGCACGCCGCCGCGGCCTGGGCACTCGGCGATAAGACAGCCCGTTCGCGCGGCCGCGTGTCACTCAACCCGCTCAACCATATCGATCCGTTTGGCACTATCATCCTGCCGCTGCTCATGCTCGCAGCCGGTGGCCCGGTGTTTGCCTTCGCCAAGCCCGTGCCCGTCTACCTCAACAACCTCAAGCACCCCAAGCGCGACGAGGTCCTGGTGAGCGTAGCCGGCCCCGCGTCGAACATCGCACTCGCGTGTCTCGCGGCCGCCCTCATGCATGCGACATACGGCAACCTCTACACCAGCATGTCCTTTGCCGTGGCATCCCAAATCATGAACTTCGGCGCCACGTTTATCGTGGTCAACCTGTCGCTCGCGTTCTTTAACCTCATCCCGATTCCGCCGCTCGATGGCTCGTCGATCATCGTGCCCTTCCTCAAGGGCAAGGCGCTCGCCAACTACTACCGCCTGCAGCAATACGCTATGCCCATCCTCATCCTGGTTCTGTACCTGTTGCCCATGTGGACCGGCATCGATGTGATCGGCCGCTATTTCGACGTTACCGTGTATCCGCTCGCTGAGCAGCTGCTCAACTTCGCAATCGCCGGCATCTAAGGTAAACTTACAGGTCGACCGTGTAAAACGATCGTAACATGCACCCATACCGCGCCGCGAAGGCGCCGTCAAAGGAGGTCGAAGATGTCGTATCGCGTGTCGACTCAGGTCTACAGCGGACCGTTCGACCTGCTGCTGCAGCTGGTAACCCGCCAAAAAGTAGATATCGGCGCCATCTCCATCAGCGAGGTGGCCGAGCAATACCTGGCCGAGGCCGAGCGTATTGAAGCGCTGGACCTGGACGTGGCGAGCGACTTTTTGCTGGTCGCGGCAACCCTTTTGGACATCAAGGCTGCCTCTCTGGTGCCGCAGGAGGCCCCGCGCAAAGTCGGTGACGACGATGACGAGTTCGACGAAGACCTCGAGGAACTCAGCGCGCTCGACGGCGACGCCCTGCGCGAGGTCCTGATCCAGCGCCTGATTGCCTACAAGCAGTTTAAGGGCGCGGCTGCGGCCCTCGGTGCCCGCATGCAGGCCGAAAGCCGCATGCATCCGCGCGTAGCCGGCCCCGACCCCGAGTTCTTGGGTCTTATGCCCGACTACCTGACCGGCATTACCCTGCGCGGCCTCGCCGTCATCTGTGCCGACCTGGACGGCAAGCGCCAGACCTTCCTGCTGGAGGCCGAGCATGTGGCGCCGCATCGCGTGCCGCTCGACCTGACCGTGGCCTCAGTCGACCGCTTTACCATGGCGCACCAAACCTGCACCTTCCGCGAGCTACTGGACGGCGATGCCACCACCGAGCAGCTCGTCGTCACCTTCCTAGCTATGCTTGAGCTCGCCAAGCGCGGCTCGCTCACGCTGAGCCAGGACGAGATCTTTGGAACCATCCGCATCAACCGCGTCGAGGGCGCCGAGGCCTATGTGCCCGGCGAGGGCCCCGAGCTCACCGAATAGGAGCCGCAACCATGTCAACCCTTTCCACGCTGGAGGCAAACAGCCTCAAAGGCCCCCTCGAGGCACTGCTGCTGGTGTCGAGCGACCCGGTGAGCGCGCCCGCGCTGGCAGGCGCGCTGGATATCGCCCCTGGTGAGTGCGCGTCGCTGCTCGCCGAGCTCAAGGTTGAGTACGAGGAGGCCAACCGCGGCTTTCAGCTGCGCGAGGTCGCCGGCGGCTGGCGCTTGTTTACGCACCCAGCCTACCACGATGTGGTCGAGGCCTATGTGTTGAGCTGGGATACGCAAAAGCTGTCGCAGGCGGCGCTCGAAACCTTGGCCGTCATCGCATACCACCAACCCGTGACGCGCGAGGTAGTCAAGGGCATCCGTGGCGTCAATTCTGACGGCGTCATCGCGTCGCTCGTCGACAAGGGCCTGGTGCGCGAGCTCGGCCGCGACCCCCAGCGCGGTCAGGCCATCATCTACGGCACGACCAACGCCTTCTTGGAAAAGTTCGGCCTGCGCTCCACCCGCGACCTGCCCGATCTGGAGCAGTTTGCCCCCGACGAACAGTCGCGCCAGTTTATCCGCGAGCGTCTAAGCGGCCGCAGCATTCAGTCCACGCTCGAGGAACAGGCCGAAGATCTGGACGAAGAGCGCGAACTGCTCGATACCGATGTTGAAGATGTTGAGGCAGTCGAGGACTTGGAAACCCTGGTCGTCGACGAGACCTCGGAGGATTTGCATGACGAGGAATAGCGAAACAGGGGAGACGCGCGCCATGGGCAACGCAGTACCCGCAACCGACGCCCAGCCCGTCTATCCGCACACCATGCGCCTGCAGCGCTTTTTGGCGCGTGCGGGCGTGGCGAGCCGCCGCGGCTCGGAGGACCTGATGACCGCCGGCCGCGTGACCGTCAACGGCCAGGTCGCGACCGAGCTGGGCACCAAGGTCGACGTCGACCACGATCACATCGAGGTCGACGGCATGCCCGTCAAGCTCAACCAGGGCGCCGTGTACTTGATGCTCTACAAGCCGACCGGCTACCTCACCACCATGAGCGATCCGCAGGAGCGCCCTTGCGTGGCCGACCTGGTCCCCCGCGACCGCTTTCCGGGGCTCTTCCCGGTGGGACGCCTGGACCGCGACACCACGGGCCTTTTGCTCTTTACCACCGACGGCGACCTGTCGCAGGATCTGCTGCACCCCAGCAAGCATGTCTACAAGACCTACCAGGCACTCGTGGACGGGCAGCTAACCGACCGCGATCTTGAGCCGCTGCGTCGCGGCATAGAGCTCGACGACGGCCTATGCCAGCCGGCGATCTGCCGCGTCATTAACGCGCGCGAGGCAGAGGCTGTGGCTCCGCAAGGCGTCAAGCCCGGCACCACCGCCGTGGAGGTCATCATCCGCGAGGGTCGCAAGAATCAAGTTAAGCGCATGTTGAGCAAGATTCACCATCCGGTAATCCGTCTACATCGCTGCAACTTTGCCGGCCTGGAGCTCGAGGGTGTGGCCAAGGGATCGTGGCGCGAGCTCACCGACCGCGAGGTGCAGATCCTCAAAAGCGGTGGTATCCCGCCCAAGCAGGCCAGCGCCATACGCGGCGGCAAGCCCCAAGACACGCCCGCCAGCCGCACGCGTCACCACGGCAGCCACGGCTCCGCACCCAAGCGCAACACCTACCGCGAGCGCTACACGGGCTAGCCAGTCCGCCAGCAAGCAGCGCCCGCGAACCATACCAGCACGTCAATCATCGAAAGGAAGCATTGCATGATCGTCGCCATCGACGGCCCCGCCGGTTCCGGCAAGTCCACCATCGCCAAGGAGATCGCCCGCCAGTTGGGCTTTAACAAGCTCGACACGGGCGCCATGTATCGCGCCGTCACATTCGCCGCGCTCGACCGCGGCATCGACCTGGACGACGAGGCGGCCATCGACGCCCTCGCCGAGCAGATCGAGATTCGCTTTACCAACGGCACCGGCGAAGACACGCGCCTGACCATCGACGGTAAGGATGCCTCGGCTGCCATCCGCACACCGCAGGTCGACGCCAATGTGTCCAAGGTCTCGGCCTACCCGGGCGTGCGCGCCGCCATGCTCATCCACCAGCGTCGTGCCGCCGAGGACCGCGAGATCGTCGCCGAGGGTCGAGACATCGGCACCGTCGTGTTCCCCAACGCGCAGGTCAAGGTGTTCCTGACCGCCGACCCGCGTGAGCGTGCCCGCCGCCGCGTGCTGCAGCGCCACCAAAACGATTCCCAGCCGCTCAGCACAGCGCAGCTCGAGGCCGAGGTCGACGAGACCCTCGACGCCCTCAAGCAACGCGATAAGCTCGACAGCAGCCGCGAGGTCGCGCCGCTCGTGCCCGCCGAGGACGCCGTGCACGTCGACTCCACCGCCCACACCATCGACGAGGTCGTCCGCATTATCGAGGACCTCATCAACCAAAGGAGGTAGCCCATGCGCCTGTTTAAGCAGACGCCCGAGGACTATTACAACGCCCCCTATGCAGAGTTCCCAGCGCTCATCCGCGGCACCGTCGTCGTAGTCATGGCCATCCTTTGGGCCTTCTCCAAACTCATGTGGCGCTGGAAGGTCGAGGACGCTGACCTGCTGTTTGAGCGCCAGGAAGGCCGCGGCAGCGTGGTCATCTGCAACCACACCTCGATGGCCGAGCTCTTGGCCGTGGAGACGGCGCTGTTCTTTGGGGGCCGCCGCATTCGTCCCATCTTTAAGTCCGAATTCGCCAAGAGCAAGATTGTGCGCTGGGCCTTTAGCCGCGTTGGCGGCATCCCCGTGGAGCGTGGCACTGCCGATATGAAGTGTCTGCGCGCCGCCCAGCATGCGCTGCAGCGCGGCGAGGACGTCCTGATTTTCCCCGAGGGCACGCGCATCCGCTCGCGCGATATCAAGCCCGAGGTCCACGGCGGCTTTGCGCTCATCGCCCAGATGGGCAAGGCGCCCGTCAACCCGCTCGCCATCTGCGGCTGGTCCGATATTACGCCTGCGGGCAAAAAGCTCATGCGCCCCAAGAAGTGCTGGATCCGCGCCGGCAAGGCCGTCTCGCTTTCCGACGCACCGGCCGGGCTTAAACGCACGGAGCGCCTGGAATGGTTTGAGTCCGAGGCCATGAACCGCGTCTACGCTATGCGAGACGAGCTGTGCGCCGAGCATCCGGGCAGGTTCTAGCCATGAGCGAGAATGTGACGAACACCGCCGCGACTGCGTCCGACCAGACAACCGCGCCTACCATCGAGATCGCCGCCCACGCCGGTACTTGCTACGGCGTACAGCGTGCGCTCGATATGGCGCTAGCCGCCGCGCCGCAGGCAGGGGAGTGCACTCAGGTTCATACCTTGGGTCCGCTCATCCATAACCCCATCGTGGTGCGCGAGCTTGCTGAGGCAGGCGTTGGCCTGGCCGAGAACCTGGACGACGCCGCATCGGGCACCGTAATCATTCGCGCGCACGGAGTGGTGCCGCAGGTGATCGATGCCGCTCGCGAGCGTGGCCTTAACGTCGTCGACGCCACCTGCCCTTACGTGAAGAAGGTCCATATGGCAGCCGAGCGCCTGGTGCGCGAGGGCTACCGCGTGGTGGTCGTAGGCGAGCCAGGTCACCCTGAGGTGGAGGGCATCCTGGGCCACGCCGGCACTGATGCGCTGGTCGTGAGCTGTGCCGCCGACGCCAACGCCTTGTCGTTCAAGGGCAAGGTAGGCCTCGTCGTGCAGACCACCCAGACCGCGCAGAACCTCGCCGAGGTCGTGGCAGCTATCACCCCGCGCGTGCAGGAGCTGCGTGTGATCAACACCATCTGCGCCGCCACGAGTGAGCGTCAACAGGCAGCAGCCACACTTGCCAACCGCTGCGACTGCATGGTCGTCGTGGGCGGCAAGAACTCGGGCAACACCCGCCGCCTGGCGCAGATTTGCGCAGACGCCTGCGAGCGCACGCATCACATCGAGGAAGCTTCAGAGCTTGAGACCGCTTGGTTTACCGACGCTCACCACATCGGCATCACCGCCGGAGCCTCCACCCCGCAAGAACACATCGAGCGCGCCGTCGAGCGCATCAAGGAGCTTTGCCGCTAATCATGGACCAGACCGTACCCGCATACGCCGCCGAGGTGGCCGATTACGGGCGCAGCCGCGACCCCGAGCCGGGTGAGGGCGCGCTCGTAAAGAACGTGCGTCCCGAATCGCCCGCGTGGGATGTGGGTATCGAGCCGGGCATGCGCGTGCTCACGGTCAACGGTGAGGCGCTCACCGACATGATCGTGTGGCTCTGGGAGGCCGACGACGACACCGTCGAGCTGGAGGTATTCGACCCGCGCGACGGTACCGTCACCCCCGTCGAGCTCGACCGCTTTCCCGGCGAGGATTGGGGTTTGGAGTTCGATGGTCCCATCTTCGACGGCATGCGCACCTGTGTGAACGCCTGCGTGTTCTGCTTTATGACGATGCTCCCCAAGGGCGGCCGCTCCACGCTCTATATTCGCGACGACGACTATCGCCTGAGCTTTTTGCAGGGCAACTTCGTCACGCTCACGAACCTCACCGACGAGGACGTGCAAAACGTCATCGCCCGCAACATGAGCCCCATGAACGTGTCGGTCCATGCCGTGAGCCCCGACGTCCGCCGTCGTATGATGGGCCGCAACGCCCAGCGCGGCATGGACGTACTCGAGGCCATCATGGCCGCCGGCATCGAGATCCACGCGCAGATCGTTTTGTGCCCCGGCATGAACGACGGCGAGGAGCTGGAAAAGACCTTGCGCTACTGCGAGGAACATGAGCAGATCACCAGCCTGGGCATTGTGCCGCTCGGTTTTACCAAGCATCAGAACCGTTTTAGCTGGTCCTACAGCGACAAGCCCGAGCTAGCGCGCGAGACCATTGCCATGATCCGTCCCTATCAGGATCGTGCCTACGAACGCTTTGGCCGCCACACCTTCCAGATGAGCGACGAGTTCTATCTGGACGCCGGCATCGATCCTCCCGAGGCAGACTTTTACGACGGGTACCCGCAGTACTACGACGGCATTGGCATGATCCGCTCGTATCTGGACGAGACCGACGACGTGCTTGCCGCCGATGCCGAGCGACTGGCCCGCGTCCGCGAAGCCATCGCCGCTCGCAGCCAGCGCCTCCTGTGCCTCTCGGGCGCCAGCGCGCGCGACACCGTGGCGCGCTTTGTGGAGTCGCCGCATGGCCTCGACGGCACCGTCACGTCCATCAAAAACCGCTACTTTGGCGGCAACGTGGACGTGACCGGCCTCATCGTCGCCTGCGACATTCTGGAGCAGCTGCCTCAGGACCTCTCGGGGGTTATGCTCTTTGTGCCTAAGCTCATGTTCAACGCTGACGGCATGACGCTTGACGAGTATCATCGTGACGATTTACTCGCAAGCCTTACCAGTCGCGGCGCCGAGGTTCATGTGGTGTCGACCATGCCGCATGAGCTGCTCGATACCCTGGAGCACATCCTTGGCATTGTGCCTGCCGACTCTAACACTTCCACTGACCCTACCCATTAAAGGAGTGCAGATGAAACCTATCGTCGCCGTCGTCGGACGCCCCAACGTGGGAAAGTCCACGCTCGTCAACCGCCTGGCACAGACCTCGGACGCCATCGTCCACGAGTCTCGCGGCGTCACACGTGACCGCTCGTATCACACGGCCGATTGGAACGGCCGCGAGTTCACCATCGTCGACACGGGCGGCATCGAGCCGCTCAAGAGTGATGACGTGTTTGCCACGTCCATTCGCGACCAGGCCCTCGCCGCCGCCGAGGAAGCCGCCGTCATCCTGTTTGTGGTCGACGGCCGCACCGGCGTCACCGAGGAGGACGAGTCGGTCGCCCGCATGCTCAAACGCTGCGACAAGCCGGTCTTTCTGCTGGTGAACAAGCTCGACAACCCCGATCGCGAGAACGACAGCATCTGGGAGTTCTATTCGCTCGGTATCGGCGAGCCCACGCCGCTCTCGGCCCTGCACGGCCACGGCACGGGCGACCTGCTCGACGACATCGTGGCCCTGTTGCCCGAGGAGGAGGACGAGATCGCCGACGAGTT
Source organism: uncultured Collinsella sp. (assembly GCA_902496455.1). Taxonomy (GTDB): domain Bacteria; phylum Actinomycetota; class Coriobacteriia; order Coriobacteriales; family Coriobacteriaceae; genus Collinsella. Next base: position 7,502 of record CABVAY010000039.1, on the reverse strand, counting down.
CCCCGATGCGCTGAATGTCGCCATCATCGGCCGCCCCAATGCCGGTAAGTCCTCGCTGTTCAACCGCATCCTGGGCGCCGACCGCTCTATCGTCTCGAACATCGCCGGCACCACGCGCGACGCCATCGACACCGTCGTGGAGCGCAACGGCAAGCACTACCGTATGGTCGACACCGCGGGCATTCGCAAGAAGAGCACCGTGTACGAGAACATCGAGTACTACTCCATGGTTCGCGGCCTGCGCGCCATCGACCGCGCCGACGTGGCGCTGCTCGTCGTCGACGCCTCCGTGGGCGTTACCGAGCAGGACCAGAAGGTCATGGGTCTTGCCATCGAGCGCGGCTGCGCCATCGTTGTGCTGCTCAACAAGTGGGATCTGCTCGACGATGACCGTAAGCGCGAGGCCTGCATGGAGACCATCGACCGCCGTCTGGGCGTCATGGCTCCCTGGGCCCAGTACCTGCGCATCTCTGCCCTCACTGGCCGCAGCGTCGAGAAGATCTGGGCGATGGTCGACGCCGCCGAAAAGACGCGCTCGCAAAAGATCAGCACCTCGCGCCTCAACACGTTCCTCACCGATCTGCGCGAGTTCGGTCATACCGTGGTGGACGGCAAGCGCCGCCTGCGCATGCACTACGTGACCCAGACGGGCGTCAACCCGCCGACGTTCACGTTCTTCGTCAACCACAGCGATCTGGTCAACGACACCTATCAGCGCTACATCGAGAACCGCATGCGCTCGACCTTCGATTTTGCCGGCACGCCCATTCGACTCTTCTTTAGGAAGAAGGAGCAAAAGGATGCATAATCCGATTCTGCTGACCGCCATCTGCGCCGTGGTCTCGTTCTTTATCGGGGCGATTCCGTTTGGCCTGATTCTGGGCCGCGTGTTCAACCACACGGACATCCGCAAGGCGGGCTCCGGTAACATCGGCACCACCAACGCCCTGCGTGTGGCCGGCCCCAAGGTGGCCGCGCTCACGCTGCTGCTCGACTGCCTTAAGGGCGCCATCTGCGTCCTTATCGCGCGTCCGCTCATTGCCGACTTGGGCTATGGCTTCCCCGTGAGCATTATGGCCCCCGGCGCCGCCGGCGACTGGATGCTCGGCGTCATCTGCCTGGCAGCCGTGTGGGGCCATATCTTCTCGCCCTATCTCAACTTCCACGGCGGCAAGGGTATCGCGGTTGGTCTGGGCGTCATCCTCGCTTGGTACTGGCCTATTGGCCTGTCGCTGCTGGGCATGTTTATCGTGGCCGTCGCCATCACCAAGTTCGTGTCGGTGGGCTCGCTCGCCGCGGCCATCGGTCTTCCCATTGCCGTCTGCGCGGTCTTTCCGTACAGCAGCCTGGGACTTAAGTTTTGCATGGCGCTGATCGGCATCACCGTGGTGTGGGCCCATCGTGCGAACATCAAAAAACTCATGACGGGTAAGGAGTCCAAGCTCTCGTTTACCAAGCGCGTCACCGAGCCCGACGATAAGTAGGAGAGAGTCATGAATGTTGCGCTGATTGGCTCCGGCTCCTGGGGAACCGCCGTCGCCGGCCTTGCCGCCGCGCGAGCCGAGCGCGTGACCATGTGGGCCCATAGCGAGCAGACGGCCGCCGGCATCAATGGCGAGCACCGCAACCCCCGCTACCTTGTGGGCTACGAGCTGCCGGAAAACGTTGTCGCTACGACGGACCTGGCCCAGGCGCTTGACGGCGCCGAGGCCATCATCTTTGCCGTGCCCTCCACGCACCTTCGCAGCGTGTGCCACCAGGCCGCGCCCTTTATCGCCGCCGATACCCCGGTGCTCTGCCTCACAAAGGGCATTGAGCCCGAGTCCGGCCTGCTCATGAGCGAGGTCATCGCCAGCGAGATCGGCAACGAGGCACGTGTCGCGGCGCTTTCGGGCCCCAACCATGCCGAGGAAATCTGCCGCGGAGGTCTTTCTGCCGCCGTCATCGCCAGCGAAGATCCACAGATAGGGGAGACCTTTAAGGACCTGCTTCTGTCAACGGCCTTCCGCATCTACCTGTCGCAGGACATGACCGGTGTCGAGGTCTGCGGCGCCATGAAAAACGTAATCGCCATCGTGTGCGGCATCTCCGCCGGCACCGGTGCGGGCGACAACACGCTCGCCCTTATCATGACACGCGGCCTGGCAGAGATCAGCCGTCTGGTGCACGCCCGCGGCGGTCAAGCTATGACCTGCATGGGGCTTGCCGGCATGGGCGACCTCATTGCCACCTGTACCTCGGAGCATTCGCGTAACCGCACCTTTGGCTACGAGTTTGCCCACGGCGTGTCGCTCGACGAGTACCAGACGCGCACGCATATGGTTGTCGAGGGCGCCGTCGCGGCCCGCAGCGTCAGCGAACTTGCCCGTTCACTGGGCGTAGACATTCCGCTCACCTTTGCCGTGGAGCAAACGCTCTACAACGGTGTTACTTTGGATAGGGCGCTCGAGATTCTTACCGAACGCGTCCCTTCTCAAGAGTTCTACGGACTCACCGACTAGCGCAGAAAGGCTTCTACCATGGGTTCCATCAAAATCGCTCCGTCCGTCCTTTCGGCCGACATGGCCAACCTCAAGGGCGAGCTCGACAAAATCGCCGGCGCCGACTTTGTGCACTTCGACGTTATGGACGGTCACTTTACCGGCAACCTCACCTTTGGCGTTGACATCCTTAAGGCCGTCAAGCGCTCCACCGATGTGCCGGTCGACGCGCACCTGATGGTGTCGAACCCCGACGAGACGGTCGATTGGTACGCCGACGCCGGTGCCGACATGATCACCGTGCACTACGAGGCCTCCACGCACCTGCACCGCACGCTCTCGCATCTGCAGCAGCGCGGCGTCAAGGCCGGCGTGGTGCTCAACCCCGCCACCCCCGTGTGCGTACTTGAGAGCATCATCGACGTCGTCGATATGGTGCTGCTGATGAGCGTGAACCCCGGCTTTGGCGGCCAGAGCTTTATCCCGGGCACTATCGCCAAACTGCACGAGCTCAAGGCCATGTGCGAGCGCCACGGCGTATCGCCCATGATCGAGGTCGACGGCGGCATTTCTTCCAAGAACATTGCCGAGGTCGTCAAGGCTGGTGCCAACGTTCTCGTGGCCGGCTCCGCCGTATTTAAGTCCGAAGATCCCGCCGCCGAGGTTGCGCTGCTGCAGAAGCTGGGCAATGAGGCCGCACAGGAGGCATAAACCCTTATGACCGCAGGTCAAAACCGCATACCCGTGAATCTTGACTACGCCGCCTCGACGCCCATGCGCGCCGAGGCGCTCCTTGCGCAGCGCGAGTACGACGACAGCGAGCTTGCCGGCGTCAACCCCAACTCGCTGCACTCGCTCGGCCGCAAGGCTGCCGCGCGTCTGGAGGTTGCACGTCGCGAGATCGCCCGCAGCTTTGGCGCGCGCGTTCGCCCGTCTGAGATTGTTCTGACCAACGGCGGCACCGAAGCCAACCAGCTGGCGCTACTCGGTCTTGCCGAGGGTGCACGTCAGCGCGACCGCAAGCGTAACCGCGTGATCGTATCTGCCATCGAGCACGATTCGATTCTGGACAACCTGCCGCTGCTGCGTGCCGCCGGCTTTACCGTCGACCTGGTGCAGCCCTGCCGCGCGGGCTACATTGAGCCTGCCACGCTGAGCGACTTGCTGAGCGACGACGTGTCGCTCGTGAGCATTATGGTCGCCAACAACGAGACCGGCGTGGTGCAGCCCATCCGCGAGCTTGCCTCGGCCGCTCATACCGTGGGCGCAGTGTTCCACACCGATGCTATCCAGGGCTATCTGCACATTCCACTCGATGTCACCGAGCTGGGCGTCGATGCTATGTCCGTCGCGGCCCACAAAATTGGCGGTCCTGTGGCATCCGGCGCGCTCTACGTTAAGACCCGCACGCCACTGCGCCCCCGCATCTTTGGCGGCGGACAGGAAGCCGGACGTCGCGCCGGCACGCAGGACCTGCGCACGCAGCTAGCCTTTGCCGCTGCTGCCCGCACGCTGGTGCCCCAAGTGGCTCAGGAGCGCGAAAAGCTGCAAGCCCTTTCCGACAAACTCTACGCCACGCTTACGGCCCATCCACGCATTCATGCCACCATGGGCGACTACGAGCAGGTCGACCGTCTGCCGGGTATGGTTTCGATCTACGTCGACGGCATGGACTCCGAGGAGCTCATCGTCAAGCTCGACGCCGCCGGCTTTGAGGTTTCGGCCGGCTCTGCCTGCTCGAGCGGCAGCATGGACCCGAGCCACGTTTTGAGCGCGATGGGCATCGGTCGCGAGCAGGCATTGGGAGCGCTGCGCATTTCCTTTGATGACCGCGTGAATCCGAGCGATCTGGACGAGTTCGCCCGGACGCTGCTCTCGATCGTGGGTGCCGCATGATCGTCGCCGAGCTTGAGCGCGCGCTGCTGGCACGCTATCCCAAGGCGGACGCCGAGGGCTGGGATCACGTAGGACTCTCCGTTGGCGATCCGGCCGCGGAGATCACCGGCGTTGCCTGCGCACTCGATGCGACCGTGGCTAACGTTCGCCGCGCCCAAGAAGCCGGCGCCAACGTGCTGCTGACGCATCATCCCATATACATCAAGGCACCCGAGTCCTTTTGTCCGGCGGATGCCACACGACCCCAGTGCAGCGCGGCCCTCTACGAGGCTGCCCGCTGCGGCGTGAGCATTATTTCGCTCCACACCAATCTGGACCGCTCGCACAAGGCGCGTGCCTGCCTAAGTGAGCTGCTGGACGCCGTGCCCGTGAGCTCGCTGGAGCACGTAGACGACCCCGAGTCGACCGGCCTTGGCGCGCTTGCGACGCTCAACGACCCGTGCACGCTGCGCGATCTTGCCGCCCGTGCTGCCACGGCCTTCGGAAGCGACCCGCGTGTATGGGGCGATGCCGAGCGCTCGTGCCGCACCGTCGCCATTCTGGGCGGCTCCCTCGGTGACTTTGGCGAACTTGCCATCGCCGCCGGTGCGGATGTTGTCGTGACGGGCGAGGCAGGCTATCACGTGGCGCAGGACCTTGCCTTGCGTGGGCTACCGGTGATCTTGCTCGGCCACGACCGCTCCGAGGAGCCGTTCGTTGATATATTGATGAACTCTGCAGTTAACGCCGGGGTCGACCCCCGTCATGCGATTAAAATACTGAACCCTTGCCAATGGTGGACTGTGACAAAAGGAGAGAACTTATGAGCGCCGGCGCTACGCTACTCAAGCTGCAACAGATCGATTTGGAGCTCGCCCGCAACAAGAGCGAACTTGCCAATATGCCGGAGCTCAAGGAGCTCGCTTCCAAGCGCAAGACCTATGTGAAGCTCAAGTCCGAGATGACCAAGCTCTACGCCCAGCGCAAGGATCTGGACATTGAGCTCGACGATCTCAACACCACCGAGATCCAGACCAACAACGCCATCGAGGCCGCCAAGAAGCGTCACGTCGACGGCTCTGACTACCGCGAGGTCCAGGATCTGGAAAACGAGCTCGCCACCCTGGCCAAGCGTCTGGACAAGATCGAGCACACCCGCAAGGATGTCGTCGTCGCCCACAAGGAGGCGCTCGACCGCGAGGCTCGCGCGCAGGCTATCATCGCCAAGTTCGAGGAGGGCGTGAAGGCAGATACCAAGGCTGCCCGCGCCAAGGCCGCCGACCTGCAGGCTCAGATTGACGCCGCCGCTAAGGAGCGCACCGCGCTTGCTGCCACGCTGCCGGCCGACGTTCTCACCGACTACGAGCGCCTGCTCAAGCAGTTCCGCGGCCTGGCCGTCGAGACCATCAAGGGCAACATCCCCACGGTCTGCCACACTGCGCTGCAGGCGTCGTCCATGAGCGACCTCAACCACGACGGCAGTGAGATTACGCACTGCCCGTACTGCCACCGCCTGCTCGTGCTCCCCAGCAAGGAAGCCTAACGATGACGGCGGCACCCAACAATTCAATGCAACTTGAGGGAAAAACGATCCTGCTGGGCATTACCGGCGGGATCGCCGCCTATAAGTCGTGCAATATCGTGCGCCTGCTGCAAAAGCGAGGCGCCCGCGTTAAGGTCGTCATGAGCGAACATGCCACGGAGTTCGTGGGGCCGCTCACCTTCCGTGCGCTCACGGGCGAGCCGGTCGCTGTGGGCCTGTTCGACGACCCCTCCGACCCCATCCACCATATCTCGCTGGCGCAGGAGCCCGACTTGGTGGTCGTGGCGCCCGCGACGGCCAATATCATCGCCAAGATGGCCAACGGCATCGCCGACGACCTCATCTCCACCACGCTGCTTGCCACACCGCGCCCCATCGTGATCGCGCCGGCCATGAACAATGGCATGTGGAAGGCGCCGGCCACGCAGGCCAACGTGGCCACGCTTCGCGAGCGCGGTGTCCATGTTGTGGGTCCGGGCAGCGGCTACCTTGCCTGCGGCGATGTGGACACGGGACGCATGAGCGAGCCCGAGGACATCGTCGAGGCGGTCTGTGAGGTGCTCAACCCCGCGCCTCAGGACCTGGCAGGCAAGCGCATCGTGATTACCGCCGGCCCCACGCACGAGCCGATCGACCCGGTGCGTTTCATCGGCAACCGATCTTCGGGCAAGATGGGTATCGCCCTGGCGGGGGAGGCTGCTCGCCGCGGTGCTGCGGTCACGCTCGTGTTGGGACCGACATCGCTCGATGTGCCCCGCGGCGTGGAGTGCGTGCGCGTACAGACCGCAGCAAAGATGCTGGAGGCAGCGCTGAGCGCCTTCCAGACGGCCGATGCGGCCATTTGCGCGGCCGCCGTCGCCGACTACACCCCCGCAGCCCCTGCCAACCATAAGCTCAAAAAGGTCAACGAGCGCTTGGATCGCATCGAGCTTGTCGAAACGGTCGATATTTTGGCCGAGCTCTCGCGCCAGAAGGGCGAGCGATGCGTGATCGGATTTGCGGCCGAGACCGATAACGTCGTGGAGTACGCGCAGCGCAAGCTCGCCCGCAAGGGCTGCGATGCCATTATCGCCAACGATGTCTCGCGCGCCGATTCGGGCTTTGGAACCGATACCAACAAGGCCTGGATTGTGAGCACAACGGGTACGCAAGAGCTTCCCGTGCTAACAAAACCCCAGCTCGCAGATACAATTTTGGACTTGCTTCAAAATTTATAAAAAAGTTCTTGCACAAGTCTAAAGTTTCGGGTTAATATACTCCCTGTTGCGAGCGAGAGCAGAGCAACAAACAAAAGCTTCGGGACGTGGCGCAGCTTGGTAGCGCACTTGACTGGGGGTCAAGGGGTCGCTGGTTCGAATCCAGTCGTCCCGACCAGAAGTTTGCAGGTCAGGCACCTAGTGCCTGACCTTTTTTGTTTTTAATCACCATGATTATTTTGCTTAAAGCAACAACGTTCCCGCTCGATGTAAGCAACGAATCAAAACGTGTACATCAGCCACCAAAATCGACATTTTTCGACATGTTTGGAGGCTGATGTACACGAATGCGAAAGGCTCTGTTAGACCAGGATTGACATGCCGACCTGCCGGCTAACTCGCCGTCTC
>CABVAY010000038.1 GCA_902496455.1 uncultured Collinsella sp. | reverse complement strand
TCAACGATATGGCACCGTGGGGACACATGTATGTCAATCCTGGTCTAACAGAGCCTTATTTAATCCCCGTCCCAGAGAAATCAATTAGCGGGCAGAAGGGCAAAAGTAGTCAAATAAGCCCCGTCCCAAATTAGCTACCCCTTGCACCGATTATTCGCCCGGGTTGATGTTCGCGTAGAACTCCGCCCCGTCGTCCAGGCGCAGGATGCCCACGCGACCGAACTCGGAGCCGGTGGCGGCAGCGCAGTCGATGTCGATGCGATCGGGCACACCGGCGGCATCCTCGCCGCCCAGGCGCACAATCTGCCCGCGGCCCGACTCCTCATCGAGCCCAGCAAGACCACCGACCTCGCAATAACGCCCGAGCGACACCGTTGGCGTGTGACCGCTCACCACGACCGGACCCTTGCCCTCGGCAGAAAGCAGCCCAGTCGGCACATCCCAATAGCCGTGACGAATCCACAGCAGGTCATCGGACGACTGCACCGCGAGCATCTGCTGCAGCAGCTCGCGATCGGCACCCACCGCTCCGACGCCATCGGCACAATCGACACCATGCTCAAGCAAAAACGCGCGCGCCGCCTTCATCTCGATTCCAGCATGTACCAGCAGATACGGGCGCTCCTCGGTCTCGACCACCGCGTAGAGCGGCAGCGCGGCCATCCATCGCACGAGCTCCTCGTATGCCTCAAATTCCATGTCGTTGAGCTGCTCGCGCGTCGTCCAGCCACCGTTGATATCCCAGGTCTCGGCATCGAGCGGATCCTGGCCAATGATGGCATCGAGCATGATCTGCTCGTGATTGCCCTTGAGCACGCGGGCGTTGGGCAGCGAGCGCACGAGCTTAATAACACCGACCGGATCGGGCCCGCGATCGATCATGTCGCCCAGCACGTACAGTGTGTCGTCGGACGTCAACGAGATCTTAGACAGGGCCTCGTCAAGCGCACGCACGTGCCCGTGAGCGTCAGATGTCACATAGATCGCCATGGTACGCCTCTCCTTGCATTGCGGCCGAAGCCCGGTGCCGCAACTAAAACTTCAAGTTGAACTTAAACGTTACCCATTGTACTCCGTTGCAATAAAGCTGGAAAGGGTTTCCGAGCAGAGGCAAAGACGGCAGCCGTCTATGACGATATCGCGCACGCCCGCAATCCAACCCCATAAACCCACCATCTTTGGGTACAAATAACCGCAGGCAACTGACCGTGCCACGCCAACCACCCAGGAGCGGACACCATCTATGAACCAGATCCTTCTCTTTATCGGCCTCGTCATCATTTTGTGCCTGACCATCAAACCCGTCGGCAAAAAACTCCCCTTCCCCACCCTGCTCATCTTTATCGCGCTCGGCATGCTGTTGGGCGTCAACGGCCCGGCGCATATCGACTTTAGCGACTACGCGCTCACCGAAACCGTCTGCAGCACGGCGCTGCTGTTCATCATGTTCTACGGCGGCTTTAACACCAACATCGACCGCGCCAAGCCCGTCGCCGTGCCCGCGGTGCTGCTGAGCACGCTCGGCGTCGTCATCACCGCAGGCATCACCGGCGTGTTCGCCCACTTCGTGCTGGGCTTCGACTGGATCGGCGGCCTGCTGCTGGGATCAGTCGTGGCATCCACCGACGCGGCCAGCGTCTTTAGCGTTCTGCGCGAGCACAGCCTGTCGCTGAAGGGCGGCACCGACTCGCTGCTCGAGGTCGAATCGGGCTCCAACGACCCCGTCGCCTACATGCTCACCGCCGTGCTCGCCACACTCGCGGCCGGCGGCGACATCAACATTCCCGCACTGCTGGCCAAGCAGATTATCCTGGGCGCGGGCCTGGGCCTTGCCATCGGCTGGGCGGCGGGCCGTCTGATTGAACGCGCACACGCAACGGCCGAGGGCGCGCAGACCATCTTCTTGTTCGCCGTGGCGATCGTCGCCTGCGCGCTACCAAGCTATCTGGGCGGCAACGGCTTTTTGGCCGTATACCTGGCCGGCATTGTGCTGGGTGCGAGCGACATCACCGGCAAGGTCGAGATGGCGCACTTCTTTGACACCCTCACCGAGATGGCCGAGATGACGATCTTCTTCTTGCTCGGCCTGCTCGTCACGCCCGCACGCCTGCCGCAGATGCTGCTGCCGGGCCTGGCGCTCATGGCGTTTATGCTCTACGTGAGCCGTCCCATCGCCGTCGGCGTGCTCCTGGCGCCCTTTAAGACGAACCCCCGCCAGGTCGCGCTCGTAAGCTGGGCGGGCCTGCGCGGAGCAGCTTCGGTCGTGTTTAGCCTCTTTGCCGTGGTGGCCGGCGTTCCCGGCGGACACGACCTATTTGACCTGGTGTTTGTGATTGCCGTGTCGAGCATTGTGGTGCAGGGCTCGCTGCTGCCAGCGGTGGCGAAGAAGCTCGATATGATCGATGCGACCGGCGACGTGCGCCGCACCTTTAACGACTATCGCGACGAAGACGGCATGTCATTTGTAAAGCTCAAGGTGGGTGCTGGCCATCCGTTTGCCGAGCGCTCGCTCGCCGATATTGGCAGCGCGACGGACATGCTCGTGGTCCTGGTGCTGCGCGACGGGGCGCACCCGGTGCTGCCCAACGGCGATACCGTGATCCAGGAAGGCGATCTGCTGGTGATGGCCGCCCCAACGTTCGAAGAGCGTGCCGAGGTTACGCTGCGCGAGGTCACCGTAACCCCCCACGGTCGCCTGGCCGGCCAGCGTCTTCGCGATGTGCCGCAGGGCAAGCACCCCTTTATCGTGGTGATGCTCAAGCGCGACGGCCAAACGATCATCCCCGACGGCAACACCCTAATATACGCCGGCGACGAAGCCGTCATCGCCACGCTCGCGTCGTAGCGGGCAGGAGGTAGCTAATTTGCGACGAAGAGATCAAGCGCCTAGAAAGCCTCATGCCTTCGCTCGCAGATTTGGATTTGCCTGAGGAGTAAAGCACCCCTCCCCCATGTAACCATCCTGTAAATCATAGCGGCGCACTCGAGTTTTACCGTGATGCGGTCGCGCCTGACGCTCCACTGTGCTAAAGTATCCCGAACGTTCAAACGACTACGAGGGGAACTAGAAGATGGCACGTGTGCACAACTTCTCAGCTGGCCCGGCCGCACTGCCTACAAGCGTGCTCGCCGAGATCGCCGACGAGATGATGGACTACCGCGGTTGCGGCATGTCCGTGCTCGAGATGAGCCATCGATCTAGCATGTACCAGCAGATCTTCGACGACGCCGAAGCAACCCTGCGCCGCCTGCTGAGCATCCCCGACAACTACCGTGTCCTGTTTTTGCAGGGCGGCGCCACGCTGCAGTTTGCGGGCATCCCCATGAACCTCATGCGCCGCGGCCGCGCCGGCTACGTCGTGACCGGCAACTTTGCCAACAAGGCGTACAAAGAGGCCGCCAAGTACGGCGAGGCCGTGCTGCTCGCGAGCTCCGAGGACACCAACTTCGACCGCATTCCCACCATGGCCGACATCAACGCGTGCATTGCCGCCGAGGCCGCGGGCGACGGACTCGACTACGTCTACATCTGCCAGAACAACACCATCTTTGGCACCATGTACCACGGGCTGCCCGCTTGCGGCGACGTGCCGCTGGTCGCCGATGTCTCGAGCTGCTTTCTGTCGCAGCCACTCGACGTTGAGCGCTACGGGCTCATTTACGCCGGCGCGCAGAAAAACGCCGGTGCCGCGGGCGTAACCGTGGTCATCGTGCGCGACGACCTCATCGCAGATGGCCCAGCCTTTGCGCAGACGCCGCAGTACCTGGACCTTAAGACCCAGGCCGCCAAGGGTTCCATGCTCAACACGCCCAACACCTTTGGCATCTACGTGTGCGGCAAGGTGTTCCACTGGGTCGAGCAAACCGGCGGACTTGCAGCCATGGCCGAGCGAAACTGGGTCAAGGCTAATCTGCTCTATGACCTGCTCGAGCACAGCGAGCTGTTCCATGGCACCACGCAGGCCGACAGCCGCTCCATCGCCAACGTCACCTTCCGCACCGGCGACGCCGAGCTCGATGCGGCCTTTGTCGCAGGCGCGGCCGAACACCAGATTCAAAACGTCAAGGGCCATCGCCTGGTGGGCGGCATGCGCGCCAGCGTCTACAACGCCGTAACCATGGAAGACGTGCAGGCGCTGGCCTCGTACATGAAGGACTTCGAAGCGCAGCATAGTTTGAGTCCGCGATCTAACTAGCCCGCAACCCGCGGGCCGGCCAGCCACTTCAAACCACCTGTTTAAACCAAACCTGCTAAGGAGTTTTCCATGCGCAAGATCAAAACCATCGACGACATCACTAAAGACGGCAAAGTCGAGTTTGGCGAGGGCTACGAGTTTGTAAGCACCGCCGAGGAGGCCGACGCCATCCTGATGCGCTCGACCGACCTGCACGGCTACGAGCTGCCCGAGGGCATCCGCGCCATCGCCCGCTGCGGCGCCGGCGTCAACAACATCCCCGTCGAGGAGTACGCCAAGAAGGGCGTCGTCGTCTTTAACTCCCCCGGCGCCAACAGCAACGCCGTCAAGGAGCTCGTCCTGGGCATGCTGGTGCTTTCGAGCCGCGGCGTGGTGCAGTCGATGAACTGGGTGCGCGACAACGCCGACGACCCCGAGATCCAGGTCGATGCCGAGAAAGCCAAGAAGGCCTTTGTGGGCCGCGAGCTCAAGGGCAAGCGCATCGGCGTCATCGGTCTGGGCAACGTAGGCTCCAAGGTCGCCAACGCCTGCGTCGATCTGGGCATGGACGTCTACGGCTATGATCCGTTCATTTCCGTCGAGCACGCGTGGGTGCTGAGCCGCGAGGTGCAGCGCGTGGGCACGCTCGAGGATCTCTGCCGCGGCTGCGACTACCTCACCGTACACGTGCCCAGCAAGGCCGACACCATCGGCATGATCAGCACCGAGCAGATTAACCTGCTGGCACCCGACGCCGTGCTCATCAACTACGCACGCGAGACCATCATCGACGAAGACGCCGTCGACGCCGCCCTGCGCGAGGGTAAGCTCAGCTGGTTTAGCTGCGACTTTGCCACGCCCAAGACCGTCAAGATGCCCAATACGTTTATCACCACGCACTCGGGCGCCGGCACCGGCGAAGCCGAGGCCAACTGCGCCGACATGGCCATCAGCGAGCTCAAGGATTACCTGGAGAACGGTAACATCGCGCACAGCGTCAACTACCCCGCCTGCAGCATGGGCAAGGCGCGCGCCGCGAGCCGCATTGCCTGCCTGCATGCCAACGTGCCCAACATGATCGGCCAGATCACGGCCATCCTGGCCAAGGACAACGCCAACGTGCAGCGCATGACCAACGAGTCCGCCGGCGAGAACGCCTACACCATGTTCGACACCGATGAGCACCTGAACAGCAGCACGATCGAGGCGCTTAAGCAGATTCCGTCGATGTATCGCGTGCGCGTAATCAAATAGCGCCGGCTGATCTGACAGGCAGTTCCCCATGTGGCCTGCCCGTCACTGACATTGAATGCCCGCGGGGCGCCTTTCGCACGAGAGGCGCCCCGTTTTTGTGAGCGCTCCATTAAATGCACCGAGCCGCTTCTTGGCATACAATCTGTATGTTGACCTAACTATCTGTGAGGTGCCTATGGTTGATACAGATTTTGCTTGGCGGCTTACGCAAGGACTCGTGCGGATCGACAGCTCAGACCCGGGTGCGTATGAGGACGAGATTGAGCGCTATATCAAAGCGTTGGTTGAGGAACGGTTGGCGCAGCTGAGCCATCCGGTACTCCATGCCGTGCAGGTTGAGGAACTCGAGGTGCTGCCCGGGCGCCGCAACCTTATGGTCACCGTGCCGGGACTGAGCGACGAGCCACGACTCGTCTATATCTGCCATATGGATACCGTTACGCTGGGCGATGGCTGGGACGCGGACATTCCGCCGCTCGGGACGGTTGTGCGCGACGGCAAGCTCTATGGCCGCGGTGCCTGCGATATGAAGGGTGGCCTGGCCTGCGCCATTGCCGCACTGGTCCATACGCTCGAGCGCGTGGCGACGGATGGCGCGCTGCCCCGCCGCGGCTTTTCGCTCATCTGCTCGGTCGACGAGGAAGACTTTATGCGAGGCTCCGAGGCAGCCATCGATGCCGGCTGGGTCGGTTCGCGCGAATGGGTGCTGGATACCGAGCCCACCGACGGACAGATTCAAGTGGCGCACAAGGGGCGTACGTGGTTCGAGATTGAAATGGCTGGCGTGACAGCGCATGCGAGCCAGCCCTGGAAGGGCGCGGATGCCGTCGCCGCCATGGCCGAGGTCGTGTGCTCGCTTCGCCGCGCATTTGCGGCGCTGCCCGTGCATAATGAGCTGGGGCCTTCGACCATCACGTTTGGCCAAATCGAGGGCGGATATCGCCCCTACGTCGTACCCGACCGCGCCAAAGTCTGGGTCGACATGCGCCTGACCCCGCCGACCGATACGGCCGCCGCGACGCGCATGGTAGAGCAGGCCATCGCCGTCGCCGAAGCCGCCGTTCCCGGTTGCCATGGCAGCTACACCGTGACGGGCGACCGCCCCGCCATCGAGCGCGACCCGAACTCTCCCCTTCTAGCAGCGCTCAAGCGTGCCGCCGATGACGTGACGGACGCGGACACGACCGTCGGCTTCTTTACCGGCTACACCGACACCGCCGTCATTGCCGGCAAGACAGGTAACCGCAATTGCATGAGCTACGGTCCCGGGTCGCTCGCGCTCGCGCACAAGCCCAACGAATATGTGCCCCACGCCGATATCATTCGTTGTCAGCAGGTGCTAATCGCGCTCGCCGATAACGTGCTCTGGGACGCGAGCGGCCAGGTTGGGGCATAATAAGCCGCGAACAAACCGACTCGTGCGTTAGGACCGCCCATGAAAGCACTTCCGTTTCCCTGCATCCGCCCGGCTCAGGACCGCGTGCTCGAGGCGCTGCCTGCAATGGACAGCATCATGAGCGGCAACGATGCTCTGCGCGGAGCCATTGCCGATGGTCTGATGCTCAAGGACCCGGGTGCGGCGTATTACGTGTACGAATGCTCGGGCGAGCCGGGACGTGTGACGGGTGTCGTGGCGATCTGCCCGACGAGTGTACTTGCGGGCGGCAAGGGCGATGCCAGCGCCGACGTGGCCGCCGCCGCGCGCGCGATCGCCGAGCTCAAGGTGCAGCCGCGCCCCGTGTCGCTCGCCTACGAGGCGTCGCCCGTCATGGACATCATCCTGGGCGCTGCCAAAGAGGGCGCCTCGCTCTACGCCGTCACCGACCCCGCGGGTATTACGCACCGCGTGTGGGAGGTCAAGCGCGAGGACGCCGTCGGCGCCATCCGTGCCATGCTCGACCAGGCGCCGGAGCCGGCACTGGCCGACGACCCTGCCTACGCTGCCGCACTAGTCGAGGCATCACAGCTCCTGGCCGATGAGGCCCGTTCCGCCGGAACGTACACCGGCAAGGAGCCGTTCAACTTTACCGTTGCCGTGCTCTTCCCCGCTGCGCAGGCCAGCGGCGGCGCACCGCAGGTTCCGACGGGTCTGCTCACGCACCAAGTCGCGCGGTTCTAGCAAGACCAGACCGCGCAGCACAAAAATCGGCAGCTCAACAAACAGGGGGCGGAGATGCAGCAGGTACATGCATCTCCGCCCCTTTTGCGTCGAGAAGTTATGCCAGCGACCCGTGCCGCCACGCTCGCGTTATCCCCGTTGCGGGCCTGCTGCCGCCACAAGTGGTTCAAGCCCCAGCTCGCGCGCGTAATCCTCCTGCGTAAAGACTTCGACAAGTTCAAACGTATCGGCCGTATCGTCAAACGCAAAATGCAGCACTGAGCAGTTGCCCGGCACGCGTTCGCGCTCGTCTGCCGCCGCGCCCCGCACGTGGTCCAAAAACTCCTTGATAGCCGAGCCATGGCTCACCGCGAGCACGCACTCGTGGTCCGGACGTCGCATAAGATCGGTTATCGTCGCCGCCATGCGCTCGCGCACCTGCATCTGGCTCTCGCCGCCAAACTGACGATAGAAATCTCGCCACGGGCGCTCGGGCATAAGCATCACGCGCTCGGCCTCAAAGTCGCCAAAGAACCACTCACGCAGACCGTCCAGGCGCTCGTACGCCAAGCCCGGCCACAGGTTGGCGATAGTCTGCTCGGTGCGATGAAGCGTGGAGGTGTAGGCATGATCGGGCTCAATGCCGCACGCACGTAAAAACATGCCGGCGCGCGCCGCCTGGTCGCAACCCAACTGCGTAAGCGGCGAGTCACTCCACCCCTGAATGATACGCTTGAGGTTGAATATCGTCTGTCCATGACGGACCAGATACAGATCTTTATTCATAGGGGTCCTTTCGTTCGTTACCAATCAAGGAGCGAAAACGCCCCGTCGCAATAGCCAAAATGAAGCACGGCTCCGTTGTCGGGTAGCTCTCCCCTGCCAGTCACATACTCAAGAAACTCCTGGCAGGCTGAGCCGTGGGAAACCGCCAGCACGCAGTCGTGCTGCGGCCTGGCCATGATGCGCGACAGCACCGCGACCATACGCGACTGGAGCTGCACTTCAGACTCGCCACCAAAGGCCACCGGATAATCACCCCAGGGCTGCGGCGGCATATCGCGATTTGATGTGCCCTCCAGCGAGCCCAAATGCCACTCGCGTAGGTCATCGACCAGCTCTATCGAGCAGCCCTCGCCAGCAATTAGCTCAGCCGTACGCCGCGCCCGGCCCAACGGGGAGGAATACACACGGTCAAAGGTCACGCCACGCGCCTCAAACGCCGCGCGCGTCGCCAGCGCCTGCTCGCGCCCGCGCGCCGTAAGCGGCGAATCGTGCCCACCCTGCAAAATGTTCTGCACGTTGAGCTCAGTCTGCCCATGCCGCACCAAATACAAATCTGCCACACGCCCTCCTCTCGCACCACCGCAAAGGGGACAGGTACCTTTGTGGTGGTTTACCGCCGGATCACACCGCGGTGACGCTCAACTACAGCAGTACGTCGGCGAGCGAACGCTTGGGTACGTGGTGCACCTGTGCCTCGTCGCGCCAATAATTGATGGAGCCATCGGGGTTGGAATCGATCGCATCGATCACCTGCGTCTCGGCCGGAACGCCAAACGCCATGATCAGCTTGAGCTCATACTTGTCGCTATCGAGCCCCATGGCATCGATCGCGTGGGGCGTAAAGGCCTTGAACATGCAGGCAGCCACCTCGGGCGTGGCGCTGCGGGCGGCGAGCATCATCGTCTGCGCGGCAATGCCCGTGTCGACCTCAGTAATAGGAGCGGCGGGCTTACCCGGAACGGCGCGCTCGGCAAGAATCGCGATGTAGCCGGTCGGGCGCTCACCCTCGGCAGGACCCGGCCAGTCCTTAAGCGCGCCGGCCCATGCAAGCTCGTCAAACACGCGAGCGCAGTCCTCGGAACCGCTCACCACATGAAAACGAAGACGCTGAGCATTGGCACCACAGGGAGCCAGGTGAGCCAGCTCTGCCAGCTCGAGCAAAAACTCACGCGGCACGCGCATGGACTCGTCAAAGCGACGGCACGTACGGGCGCGGCGGACCAGCGCGTCAAACGTGTCCAGGCCGAGCTTTTCGCAACCTTGCTTTGACATCGACTCCGCGCTAGACGGCGCCGCGGGAACTGTTTCGTTCATAGGGACCCCCAATTTCGGGCAATTGTTCTTAGGAAAATCTAACCTAAAACGTAGGCAATAACGAACAGGGCCGCAATGTTCTACACCTGTTGAATAGAAAATCGCGACGTGGGGAACAACGGAAACAATTCGGGGCCTTTGGGTTACGTTTCACCCTCCCCGACCCATACGCCAGCGCCTTTAGGCGATACTGGTCGTAACGATCAAGGCTTACGCCGCACGGAAAGGAGACATTATGGGCATCTTTAAGAATGATGACCAAAAATCGAGCCAGTTTGGATTTGACGAGAAAAGCATGGCAGGCAAGGCCGTCAAGGCCGTGCGCTGGATTTACGCCATCACGGGCGTCTTGGCGCTCGTCGCCGGCATCGCACTGCTGTTTGCGCCCGCCAAGTCCCTCGTCTTCCTAACGACCGTCTTGGGCTTCTACTTTGTGATCACGGCCGCGATCAGGCTGTTTACCGCTGTTTTCGAGCCACTGCTGCCCACCGGCTGGCGCGTGACGAGCATCATCTCCAACCTACTCATTATCTTGGGCGGCGTCATAATCCTGCGCAACCAGGCCTTCTCGACCGCAACGCTCACCACGATGGTGGTTATCGTGGCCGGCTTTGGCTGGATCGTCGAAGGTGTCATGTCCATTCTGGAGTCCGAGCTTTCGTCCAACCGTGCCCTCGCCATCCTGAGCGGCGCGCTCTCCATCATCGCCGGCATGTTCGTGTTTATCTATCCGCTGTGGTCGGCCAAGATGCTCGTCATCTTTAGCGGCGCCGCACTGCTGGTGTTTGGCGTAACGCTGATTGTCCGCGCCATTCAGTTTGGCAAACTGGTGCACTAGATGCCAAGGACGCTCTTTATTGATGCCGACGCCTGCCCGGTCACGCGCGAGTCGATTGACTGCGCGCGGCGGGCGGGCGTCGCCGTTGTTATCGCCGGCAACAGCACGCAAAACCTGGAACGGCACATTCGCCGCGACGACCCGCGCGATGCCGAGCACGCGCGACGCGGCTTTTGGGTCACGACGCTCGATGTGAGCGTGGGCGCCGACAGCGCCGACTTTGCCATTGTCGAACGCCTGCAGGCGGGCGACGTAGTCGTGACGCAGGACATTGGCTTGGCGAGCATGGTGCTCGGGCGCGATGCCGCCGCCATCGGCGTGCGCGGGCGCGTCTACGATAAGGCGACCATCGACATGCAACTGTTTATTCGCCACGAGGAAAAGAAGGTGCGCCGCGCCGGCGGTCGCACTCGCGGTCCGGCGGCATTTACCAGCGAAGACCGGGCCCGCTTTAAGCGCAACCTCACCGAGCTGCTGCGCTAACCAAGGTAGATTTTCGGGACATGCCCGGAAATCTACCTTTTTGTTTTGAGCGGTGTGAGCGCTCGGAATCCATGGCTCAACAAAAAACGGGCTTCAAAATGCCATGCGTCGCCGCATTGCGCAGGCGCCGAGCATGGCTATTTGAAGCCCATTTTTTAGGCCTACTTAGAGGCCGAAGGCGGATAGGATAAGGCCCCAGCCGGCGCCGATGACGTACATCATGACCAGGAACACGGCGTTTTCACGAGCGCTGCGGTTGGTGCGGAACAGGACAAGATAGCCCACGCCGGCGGAAATGAGCGTGCCGGCGAGCATCGGCGCCAGCTGTAGCGCGCCCTCCAGGTACAGCTGCGTAATGACCACGCTGGCCGAGCAGTTGGGGATCAGGCCGACGAGTGCCGAGCCCAAGACGGCGAGCGTCTCGTTGCCACGCAGGAACTGCTCGATCGCGGACTCTCCGAAGGTCTCGAGCACGGCAACTAGAATCAGCGTCACCAGGAAAATAAAAACCGAAACCTGCACGGTGTGCGAGATCGCGCTGCGGATAATCGACAGGACGGGCGCACCTTCGTGGGAGTGACCGTGGTCGTGCCCATGGCCGTGGTGGTGCTCATGCTCGCCTGCGTGACCGTGGTCATGGCTGTGTCCGTGGTCGCGCTCGTGTTCATCTTCATCATCATCGCAACCGCAATGGTCGCGCTCGCACAACTCGTGGATGTGATCGGCGCTCACGCCCGCCTCGGCCACTTCATCAATGATGTCGCCCCCGGTATGGTCGTCGTGCGCGCAGTTCACATGAGCCGGATTGGCAGCGGTCCCCAGCACGGTACGGCGAATCGCCGCATGCGCGCGGGCATTACGACGAAGGCCGCGGATAGCCGCGTCCACGATAAAGCCCGTGACCAGCGCGATCAGTGCCTTCGAAGCCAAAAGCATCGCCATGGTCTGCACGGGCACCTGCTCGGCGAGCAACAGCGGCAGCATCTCATCGGAGGTCGAGAGGAACACGGCGACCAGCGTGCCCAGCGTCACGACACGGCCGGCGTACAGCGTTGCTGCCATGGCCGAAAATCCGCACTGCGGCACAATGCCCAGCAGCGAGCCAGCCACAGGACCCGCAGCGCCGGCGCGCTTGATAGCGCCGTTGACGCGGTCGCCCGCAACGTGCTCAAGTGTCTCGAGAGCAAGATACGTCACCAACAAAAACGGCACCAGCGAGAGCGTGTCCTTGCCGGCGTCGAGCAGAATATCAATCAGCAAATCCATGACGGATGGAACCTTTCATGTCTTTCGGCAGCATTGTAAAAGTCCTAGCGGTCAACTAGGGTATTGTAGTTGTCCTAGGCGCGATGCCAATAGTTGCCCATGGTAAACTATCATCTCGCCACATCTCAATGAACCCGAGCCGCGCGGTGCGGCCCGTCCAAGGAGCAGTTATATGAACGTTTCACAAGCACTCGAATACGAGCGTCAGCCGTTTATCCCCATGTTTATCTATGGCGATCACGGCGCCATGGAGTCCGAGCGCCAGAAGGGCGAGGAGGCCCTTAAGGTGCTCGAAACCGAGTACTTTACCGCCGAGGGCGACCCCAGCTTCGACTTTGCCACCGTGCGCGACCTGGCTGACCGCAACCGCGACCTGTGCGACCAGATTGGCGAGGCGCGCCTGCGCAACGTGACGCCCGCGACGCTTTCGCGCGGCCTGTCCGATGCCGACACCTGCACCGCCATCGGTAAGATGCAAAAGCGCACCGCCGCGTCGGTCATGCGCGAGATCCGCGGCGACCGCGACGCGCTCGGCGTGGCCTACGCCCGCAAGCCCATCCAGGGCACCGTGCTCGGTATCGACATCGAGACCACCGGCCGTGCACCCGAGCGCGGTTATATCATCAATGTGGGTTGGGAAATCATGGAGCTCACCAGCGACGCCGTCCCGCACGACGCCGAGGCACACTACTGCGGCCTGCCCGATATCTACCGCGGCGAGGATGTGCCGTTGTCGAATATCCACCACATCACCTGGGACGACATCGACGGCAAAAAGCCGTTCCGCGAGAACAAGGAACTGCAGAAGCAGCTGCTCAAGCTTATGAAGAAGTACCCGTACATGGCGCACAACGCCGCCTTTGAGGACAGTTGGTTCAAGATCCACCTGGACGGTTACGCCGAGGCACGCCGCGCCGGCAAGATCATCGTCATCGACTCGCGCCAGATCTGCCGCAGCCTGGATGCCGACGTCCGCTCGCTCCCCCGCGAATCCGCGCCCGCCGCGCTCGAGAACTGGGCGCGCCGCCGTGGCACCCTCGCCGCCGATGCCAACGAGCAGCACCTGGGCCTCGACGACACCGACCTCATGCTCCGCACGGTTCAGGCCGAGTTCAACCTCAAGAACCTATTCGCGAAATAACCGATCCATCTGCGGGAGCGCCTGCCAGGCACAGCGCAATCCGTCTGGGCACACCGACACGCAGTAAACTAGGGCGCAGCCTTATGGCTGCACCCTAGTTTTCATCAAAACGAGCAAATACGCGTGCTTCACATAGTCGGCAGGTTGGCCCACCTACATTTTTCGAGTTGTTCGGCCAGCTGAACCACTAGTCAAGGCCCCTTGAACCGCAATCGAAGCTAAAATCGCCTTAATTTCGCAACCAAGCCCCATAAATCTACCTGAATCAATTCGAATAGGACGTTGCGATCGCACCATTTGTATAGGATAAGGCCGAATAACTCAAATTATGTTGGTGAGGCATCTGAGCGGTCGGCAAAAACGCTTAGAAGCTACGAATCCGCAACTAAAGTTCATCAAAAAGGGGCAGCCGGCAGAAACCTCCCCAGCCAAAGCTGCTCCCTCAATACGACAGCTCAAAAACCCACCGTTCGCAGAAGATAAGCCGCGCCCCAATACCGTTGCCCGAAGTTTCGGGCGTATGCGGCGTCCGCTATGCCATCATGCGCGTATGGGAATCATTCTGTCACATACCACGGCACGCGCTGTATACCAAACAGCCAACTCGCTCGCAAGCTACGCGACCGGTCCCATACCTATGGAAAAGATCAGGGTGTCTGCGCCGACCACGTCCGACCTGGAAGCGGCACGAGCATGGCTCAACAGAAAGAATGTCGATTCTGAACGTATCCATGTGCTGACGTTTTCCAATAATGCCAAAAGGCACCGCAAGGGCTGCATCTGCCACTGCACGCGCTATACGTTTGATGCAGAAAGCTACCTAGAACTCGAGCCGAACGTCTACATCGTCGATATCAAGCTGTGCGCGTTAGAAGCAACAGCCGACCTCAACCTTTCGGAGCTCGTTGAGTATTACTTTGAAATCTGCGGCTCCTACGCGCTTGAAACGTCCGACGAAACTCAATATCGCGAGCGCCCGGCCCTAACCAGCGTTGAGGAGCTCAGAGCCTTCTTTTCAGAAGCATCGGGGTATCGTGGATCCAATAAAGCCCTTAAGGCACTTTCTTATGTACGCGAAGGCTGTCGCTCCCCACTCGAAACAGCGTTTGTCATGATGCTGACAATGCCCAAGTCAATGGGTGGTCTAGCCATACGCGCTATCAAAACGGATTACCCGATCCCAGTCCCCAAAAGATACGCCGCTCTAACGCGACGGACGGTTTTCTACCTCGATGCGCTGCTCGAGAACTCGATGACCGACATCGAGTACAACGGTTTTTACCACGACGAGCCCGAGCAGCAATCAATTGACGAGGAACGCCGCAACACGCTTCGGAACATGGGCTATGCCGTTATCACCGCCAGCCGTCATTCGTTTTTTAAACAATCCGCCTTTAGGCGAATTATGGAAGCGATTCGAATTCGCGAAAAGATATGGCCCGGTCGCCTTCCTGACAACTTCCCTGTCCTTCAGGAAGACCTCCGGCAGTTCGTCCTAAGACGGTACTACGAATACGGTCGCCGAGTCCTCGCAGAACGCGAAGAGGCGGCGAGCACCCAGCGCGAGATTGCAAGCCAGTACCCACAGGTCGACGACCCAAGCATCAACGATGTCCCCGAACCCGATGACATGCAGCATGTCGCAGAACTTGCCGAAGAGCTCAATGAAGTTGGCAAGAACAGCACGCAAGCGTTAGATGACGAAACCCGCACGGAAGACGACATGATCGCCGACTTAATCGAAGTGATGTTGTTCTGAGTGGTGTGCCGCACTAGCCCACCAACATTTTTCGAGTTGCGCGGTTGTTATCAAGCTCAGATCAACGCGACACTAGCCGCCCAAATCTAAATTTTGAAAATCACGAGCACGATAAGCCGAGGAATGAACTGATTCTCACAGAAATCGACATATTAAGTATCAAAAGCAAACAGGCTTGCGCTTCTTAAAGGCGTCCTTGCAGTCGCTACGACCGCGCAACTCGATTTTTGTTGGTGAGCACCACGCCAACGTATCCATAGCCGCAAAAAACTTGTTGCGGGCTCAAGCAATCGTCGAAAATATCTCGAATTGTATTGACATATGAACATGCGCTCATATACTCGGAAGTAATTTATATGAGCGAATGTTCATATGAAAGGATGTTGCAATGAGCGACCACGCTGATGAAACAAAATGCGGCAACGAAGCCGTCGACACCGTTGTCCCCACCACCTGCTCGCCCGAGGACCTGCCCGACGAGGAGTTGCTGTACGACCTAGCCGACCTGTTCAAGGTCTTCAGCGACACCACGCGTATCAAGATCCTTTACGCCCTCATGGGCCGCGAGCTCTGCGTGGCAGACATCGCCGAAGCGACCGAAACCTCGCAGTCCGCGGTGTCGCACCAGCTGCGCACACTCAAGCAGTCGCACCTGGTTAAATTCCGGCGCGACGGGCGCAATATCCTCTACTCGCTCGCCGACGACCACGTCTACACCATGCTCAACCAGGGCATGAGCCATATCTGCGAATAGCAACCAACCACGGTACCAGCGCGGCCTGCACCCAAGCCGCAAAAACGGGAAAGGAACCCACCATGAAAAAGCAGTACAAGCTCGATGAGATCGATTGCGCCAACTGTGCGCGCGAGCTTCAGGACGAGCTGGCCAAGCTCGAGGGCGTCAAATCCGTGTCCGTCAACTTTATGACCCAGAAGCTGACGCTCGAGGCCGATGATGCTGAGTTCGACGAGGTGCTCAACCGCGTTGTTGAGTTTACGGCCGACGCCGAGCCGGACTGCGAGATCATTCTCTAACCCAGGTTTACGCCAACCTGCAAGGCCGCGCTTGCCGCGGCCTTTGCTCGCGAAATTATATGAGCGAGTGTTCATTCATTCAAATGGGAGGATACGAGTCATGGCCACCGCCGACCCCAAAAAGAAAAAGAAGAAGCGCAAGAAAAAAGAATCACTCGAGCATAAGCGCAACCGCATCCTGGTAGCGCTGGGCATTTTTGCCGTGGTGTACGCCCTCGATGAGTTCGGCACCCTTACCGCCGCATTCGGCACCCCGGGCGACATCTACGCCAGCTTTGTGCTGTTCCTCGTGCCGTTTTTGATTGCCGGCTACGACGTACTGCAAAAGGCATTCAATAACATCCGCCGCGGCAAGGCCTTCGACGAGAGCTTCCTCATGGCCGTCGCGACCATCGGCGCGTTTGCCATGGTGCTCTTCCCCGATACCGACCCGCACATGGCCGAAGGCGCCGCCGTCATGCTGTTCTACCAGGTCGGCGAGCTGTTTCAGGCGTACGCCGTGGGCAAGAGCCGCAAGTCGATCAGTGCCATGATGGACATCGCGCCCGACTACGCTAACGTCGAGCAGCCCGACGGCACACTCGAGCAGGTCTTCCCCGATGACATCGCCGTCGGCACCGTGATCGTGGTCAAGCCCGGTGAGCGCGTGCCTATCGACGGCGTCATCGTCGAGGGCGAAACCCAGCTCGACACCGCCGCCCTTACCGGTGAGTCGGTCCCCCGCCCCGCCAAGTCCGGCGACGATATCATCAGCGGCTGCATCAACATGACGGGGCTCATCCACGTGCGCACCACCAAGCCATTTGGCGAGTCCACTGTCGCGCGCGTCCTGGAGCTCGTAGAAAACGCCAGCGAAAAGAAGGCGCGTACCGAGAACTTCATCACGCGCTTTGCCCGCGTCTACACGCCCGCCGTCACCGGCGCGGCCGCGGTGCTCGCGCTCGGCGGCGGCCTAATCACCGGCGCCTGGTCCGACTGGATCCTGCGCGGCCTGACTTTCCTGGTCGTCAGCTGCCCGTGCGCGTTGGTGATCAGCGTCCCGCTCAGCTTCTTTGGCGGCATTGGCGGCGCCTCCAAGCTGGGCGTTCTCATCAAGGGCTCCAACTACCTCGAGACGCTCGCCGACGTGGACACCGTCGTCTTTGACAAGACCGGCACGCTCACCAACGGCACGTTCTCGGTGGTTGCGGTACACCCCGAGGCCGGCTATACCGAGCAGTCGCTGCTCGAAGTCGCAGCCCTTGCTGAGTCGTTCTCCGATCACCCCATCGCGCACTCCGTACGTGTCGCCTACCAGGGCGTGGTCGACCCCAAGCGCGTTAGCAACTCCGCCAACGACGCGGGCCACGGCGTGACGGCAACCATCGACGGCAAGCACGTCGTCGTCGGCAATGCCAAGATGCTCGCCGCGGCCGGAGTCAAAGCGCCCGATTGCGAGGTCGTCGGCACCATCCTCCACGTGCTAGTCGATGGCATCTATGCCGGCCACATTGTAATTGCCGACACCATAAAGGCCGACGCCGAGCAGACGATCCGCGACCTGCACGCCGCCGGCGTCAAGCGCACCGTCATGCTCACGGGCGACCGCGAGGAAGTGGCTGCTGCGGTGGCCAAGCAGCTGGGGCTCGACGAGTTCCACGCGCAGCTGCTGCCGGGCGACAAGGTCGAGCGCGTCGAGGCATTGCTGGCAGCCGAATCGGGCAAGGGCAAGCTCGCCTTTGTCGGCGACGGCATTAACGATGCGCCCGTGCTCACCCGCGCAGACGTTGGCATTGCCATGGGCGCTATGGGTTCCGACGCCGCGATTGAGGCCGCCGACGTGGTGCTCATGGACGACAAACCGTCCAACATCTCCCGCGCGATCCGCGTGGCGCGCAAGACCATGTCGATTGTTTGGCAGAACATCATCTTTGCGCTGGGCATTAAGTTGCTGATCCTTGTACTGGCAGCGCTGGGCATCGCCAACATGTGGCTTGCCGTGTTCGGCGACGTAGGCGTGGCGATCATCGCCATCCTGAACGCCATGCGCGCGATGGGTGTCAAGAACCTGTAGCGTTTGTGGTCTGTCCGGTCGGGGCCGGGATTGGTTTTGAAAACGTCCTCGCGCATGAGGCCCGTCTTTCCTGCTCCTGCGGA
>CABVAY010000037.1 GCA_902496455.1 uncultured Collinsella sp. | reverse complement strand
GCGGGTGGTTTCTGATGCGGCGCGCTGCGCGCCCCGCACAGGCTAAAGCCCGTAACGAAAGGGCGCTGACCTTCTGGTCGCGCCCTTGAAGTTGAACGTCAGATTGCCCAAATGCGGACCGCGCAGCGTCGAGCCGTTACGCGGTTTGGTAAAACCGCGTAACTAATACTCAAGCTTCCACATGTAGCGGCGCGTCATGTAGTCCTTGTGGGTGACGGCGGAGAGCGCGCGCATATACACGTTGTTGAGGATCGGGGCGAAGATCAGGTGGTTGAAGTACTCGCTCACGCTGTCCTTGATGTCGTTGAGGCCGAGCTCCTTGGCATCGAGCTGATAGACGCGCTCGCCACCGTACTGGTTGACGAAGCGGATGCCGCGCTCGTCGTTGCAGCGGCTGCGGCCGACGCTGATGAGCTGGAACAGCGAGGTGCGCTTGTCCAGGATCTCGAAGGGACCGTGGAAGAAGTCGCAGGTGTTGATGGTGCAGGAGTCGATCTGCAGCATCTCCTGCACGTTGCAGATGCTAAAGACGTAGGCGGCACCAAAGAGCGGACCCTGGGCCATGACGTTGATGCAGGGCTTGTCGGCGTTCTGCTCGGCCCACTTGGCAGCGAGCGGACGGGTGTACTCGACGGCCTTGCGATAGATGGGGTCAACCAAGTCGAAAGCGGCCATAGCGGTCTCGTACTCGGCATAGCCCTCGGTCTGCTGTGTGAGCTCCATGGCGATCATGGTCACGACGGCGGAGTTGGTACGGCCCATGCAGGACTCGTCGACGGCCAGGCTGTCATACTGGATCTTGTAGTCGCAGACCTCGGTGAGGCCGGACTCGTCAACATAGATGGCGATGGTGCTGGCGCCGTGGTCCTTGGCGACCTGGGCGGCAACGATGGTCTCCTTGGTGCCGCGCATGGACACGACGACGGCCAGGGTGTTCTCGTTGACGTAGGCCGGGGTGGCGTGCACGAACTCGTTGCTGGTGTAGCTGGAGCTCACGACCTGCGTGGCCTCGTGCTCCATAAAGTACTGCGCAGGATAGTTGCCGCCGTTGGATCCGCCAGCGCCAATCCACACGACGCGCTTGATGCCGCCCTTGTCTGCCTTGTCAGCCAAAACCTGGGAGACGACATCCTTGACCTGTTCCTGAGTAGTCATCGTGCATCAGCCTTTCTTCTCGTTTGATGCTCTCGATGGCATACAAGTTACATACATGTTTTGGTTATGTCGACTAGTTGTATGCTATATTTATCTTAGAAATTTTGCTGGTAAGGTTTTCGGTAGCTCGATACCAGCGGTTTTATTGTTGTGTTGAATACATGCTTGCTTAGATAAGCATACAAGTTAGATATAGGCTGATCGCATGAACGCTTCATCTAAAAAGAAACTGAGCCAATACGAGCGCTTGGCGGGTACGCTTCGCGACCGCATCGCCGCCGGCATCTACGCACGCGGAAACAAGCTGCCGTCCGAGATGGAGCTCATGGACGAATCGGGGCTGTCGCGCAGCACCGTGCGCCACGCCCTTAAGGTTCTCGTTGATGAGGGCCTGGTGCGCACCGAGCGCGGGCGTGGCGCCTTTGTGGCCGACACGCCCGCGCTCCACGAGAACAACCTAGTGTTTTCGAGCTATACCAAGCAGGTCGAAGGTCAGGGCATGAAGCCCACCACGCGCACCGTGGACTCGGGCTTTGCCAAGGCGGCCGGCAGCATAGCTAAGTTCTTTGACGCCGCCGTGGGCAGCAAGCTCGTCAAACTTGTCCGCCTGCGCTACCTGGACGACGTGCCGCTGTGCCTGGAGACCACCTACCTGCCGCCAAGCTTCGAGACGCTCATCGATCGCGATATCAACGGTTCGCTCTACGCGACGCTGCGCCAAGAATTCCATCGCGCGCCAGCACAGGGACATAAGACCTTTGAGGTGTGCTATGCCTCGCAAAACGAGGCGTTTTTGCTCAACGTCGAGCGCGGGCAGGCGCTGATCCTGATCACCGACTACGTCTACGACACCGACGGCCGACCGCTCCATGTCTCTAAGCGCATCCAACGCACCGACCGCGCCAAATACACCGAGCCAATCGGCTAACCTGCCAAAATAAACCTGTCCCTAAATGGTAGGTTTGGGGAGGTCGGGGAACCAGGTTGGTTTGGGTTGGTTGGGGACGCGCTCGGCTAGGACCAACTCCATCCAGCACATGTCGTACCAGCGGCCGAACTTTTGGGCGCAGCGGTCAAAGGCGCCCACCAGGCGATACCCCATATGGGCATGGAAGTCCTGGCTGTTGTGCGTCAGGTACTCGTCGTCCTTGTCGTGCGGCACGGCGATGAGGGCGCACATGTTGGTGATGCCCATCGCGATCAGGCATTGCTTGAGCGCATCGTGCAGCTTGCGGCCCAGCCCGCCGTGGCGTACATCGCGCGCCAGGTAGATCGACGTCTCGACCGACCAGTCGTACGCCTCGCGGCTGTTAAGCGGACTCACGTAGGCATAGCCTACCGGACGCCCGTCCAACTCCATCACCAGATACGGATAGCGCTTGAGCGTACGCTCGATGCGCCCGGCGAACTCCTCAACGCTCGGCACCTCGTATTCGCAGGTAATCGCCGTCTGGCGCACATACGGCTCATAGATGGCAAGCAACGCCGGCGCATCATCGGGCGTCGCCAGGCGAATCGTCGGCTCGGACATCTCGGTCATACAACCCTTCTCCCTCAAAAACAAAGGCCGCCTTGCGCCAAACCTAGCGCAAGGCGGCCCCTCGTCATTACATCAGGCTACAGGACAGCCGCCAACGCGTCGATATCCTCCTGCGTCGTGGCCCAGCTGGTGCAAAAGCGCACCACCGTGTGGGTATCGTCGTACTTTTCCCAGTACTCGATCGCCGCGTGCTCGCGAATGCGGGCCATGTCCTCGTTGGGCAGAATCACGAACTGCTGGTTGGTCGGCGTCTCCAAGAAGAACTGGTAGCCGCGCTCGTGCAGCACGCGACGAAGCGCCTGCGCGGTTTCGATCGCCTGGCGACCAATCTCAAAATACAGGCCGTCGGTAAAGAGCGCCTCAAACTGCACGCCCGTCAGGCGGCCCTTGGCCAGCAACGCACCGTGCTGCTTAATGCGCGGAATGGGATGCGCCGGAGCGTGCATGCCGCAAAACACCACGGCCTCGCCGCACAGAGCGCCGCACTTGGTGCCGCCGATGTAGAACACGTCACACAGCTGTGCCAGCTCGGGCAGGGTAATGTCGCACTCATCGGCCGCCAGCGCATAGGCCAGGCGAGCACCGTCCACAAACAGCGGAATCTGGCGCTTCTGGCACACTGCGTGAATCGCCGCGAGCTCGGCCTTGGAGTACAGCGTGCCGTACTCGGTCGATAGGCTCACGTACACGGCGCCTGGGAACACCGTATGCTCGTAGCTCTCGTTTTCGTAGAACACCTGGATATAGTTCTCGAGGTCCTCGGCGTGCATCTTGCCCTCGTAGCCGGGGATGGTGAGCACCTTGTGGCCGCCAAACTCGATGGCGCCCGCCTCGTGGCAGGCGACGTGGCCAGTCTCGGCAGCAACGACTCCCTCGTAGGGCGCAAGCAGCATGTCAATCACCGTCGCGTTGGCCTGCGTGCCGCCCACCAGAAAAAACACGTCGGCATCGGGGGCCTGACAGGCCTCACGGATAAGCTGCTTGGCACGCTCGGTGTGCGCATCGGTACCGTAGCCGGGCTGCGGCTCCATGTTGGTGTCGACGAGTGCCTGCAGCACTGCCGGATGTGCGCCGTGGGAATAGTCGTTGTTAAACGCGAGCATGGCAATCCTCTCTTACCGGGTATCGGCCAGATGATTCAAACGGGGCTATTGTACGCCGTTGGGATAGGCAATGCGTGCGGCAAGGCACTCAAGTGCCAGTACCAGGGCAAAACCGCAGCTCACGTCACTCAAAAAGTGCGCGCCGATCACGATGCGCCCAAAGGCGACGAACGCCGCGATCACAGCCGCCGCCCAAAAGATCACGCGGCGACGCGAAGGTTTTTCCTTAAAGGCTGCCGCGGGAAGCCCGGCGAGCATAAGGCCGATCGCCGCATGCGCCGTGTGTCCGCTCGCAAACGACTTGAACCCGTCCTTGATCACGCCGGCGGCGATATAGGCCCACTTGTCGGGGTTGCCGATCACCCACCACGGCTGAAAATTGAGCCCCGGCGTGACCTCGATCACGCGCATGCGCGGGCGCGACCATAACGGCTTAACAATGACGTTGAGGATGATGGCCTGAGCGACCCACACGGCCAGCACCATCAACGCCCAGCGCGCAAGCTCGTCGGGCTCGGTCGTGCGCGTGAGGCGGTAGGCGATGAAGTTGGCTGCGATGACCAACGCAAACGTCAGAACCAGCTGAAACGCAATAAGCTTGCCGCCGACGCGCAGCGATCCGATAATCTCGTAGCCGACCAGACCCACGTTGATCAAAACGCCCAGCGCAGCGAGCCACTTGCTCGCCTTGGAGTCGGAACGCACCGCGCGCACGAGCATAACGCCCGCGACGCTCGCCGTCAGCTCAAACGGTAGCTCGCCGGCCGCCTCGACAAAGCGACCGTACATGCTGCCGATGTTGAACAGCGCACTCGAGATCTGATAATCAAAGAAGCTGCCCACGCCCAGACAAAGGCACAGGACGGCCGCGATAATAGCGACATCTTTCTTATAGATGTATCCGAACATGCTTTCCTTTCGATGGGGCTGGAATCAACCTGCGAGGTGGCGGGGCAAAGAACAACTGGTAGCTATGCCCCGCCACGCCCCTACTTGTTAGTCATCGTCGCTCGTGCCTAATTGCTGCAGCAGCATGAGTGCCGCGGCCACGGGGCCGGTGCCGTCGTTGGCGTCGAGGCCGCGACCCAGGCCGCTGCCCGCGCCGGCGCCCGCCTTGTAGGGCACCGACAGCTTGCGGCTCTTGGGGAAGTTCACCGCGCCATAGCGGGTCTTAAGTTCAAAGGCCACCTTTTTGGGCACGTCGACGCCCAAAAACGTGATGCGGCCGCCACTGAGCGTGACGCTCTCGAGCCCCAGGCGCTCGCCGCGAATGCGGATTCGTGCGCGATTGAACAGGTTGAGTCCCGCCAGCGGCAGCTCGCCATGCGCGGCCTCGGTCTCTTCCTGCACCTCATCGATGCTCTCCAGGTCCTCGGCCGCTGCGAGCTTACGGTACACGAGCACGCGCTGATCCACCGCCGGCAGGTACTCCTCGGACAAGAAGTAGTCGGCCGGCAGGTTGATGCCCACGCTCGCCGCCTCCACGCCGGCGTCGTCATCGCCGCGCGCCTCGGCCACGGCCTGGCCCAGCATCTGCGTAAACAGGTCAAAGCCCACGCTCGACAGGTTGCCGTGCTGCTCGGCACCCATGAGCGAACCGGCACCGCGGATCTCCAGATCGCGCATGGCGATGCGCATGCCGCTGCCCAGGTCCTGGAACTCGGAAAGCGCGGTCAGACGCGCCGTAGCCTCCTCGGTGAGCGGCAGCTCACCCGGGAACATAAAGTACGCGTATGCCTGCGTGGCCGAGCGGCCAACACGGCCCTTGAGCTGGTAGAGCTGTGCCAGGCCCAAGCGCTGCGAGTCCTCGATGATCAGCGTGTTGGCCGTTGCGTTGTCGATGCCGCTCTCCACGATGGTCGTGGCGATGAGCACGTCGATCTTCTTGGTCGCGAACTCGATCATCACGTCCTCGACCTCGCGCGGGCTCATCTTGCCGTGCGCCACGCCCACGCGCGCCTCGGGCGCGGCCTCGTGCACGCGCGCCACGGCATCATCGATGGTCTTGACGCGATTGGACACGTAATACACCTGACCGCCGCGGCCCACCTCCAGGCGAATCGCCGCACTCACCACGTCGGGGTCGTACTCCCCCACGTGCACGATCACGGGACGACGCCCGGTCGGCGGCGTCGTGATCAGGCTCATGTCGCGCACGCCGCTCGTGGCCATCTGCATGGTTCGCGGAATCGGCGTTGCCGAAAGCGTGAGCACGTCAATCTGCTCGCGCAGGTTCTTGAGCTGCTCCTTGTGCTGCACGCCAAAGCGCTGCTCCTCGTCAATGATCACCAAGCCTAGGTTCTTGGGGTTCACATCGGCCGAAAGCAGACGATGCGTGCCGATGAGCACGTCGATCGTGCCCTCGGCAAACGCCTTGAGCGCGCGCTTCTGCTGCGCCGGCGTGCGGAAGCGGCTGAGCACCTCGACCTCGAGGCCAAACGGGGCAAAGCGCTCAAAGAAGGTCTCGTAGTGCTGCTGGGCCAGAATGGTTGTGGGGCAGAGCACCATGACCTGACGGCCGGAGTCCACGCACTTAAACGCCGCGCGCAGGGCAACCTCGGTCTTGCCGAAACCCACGTCGCCGCACAGCAGGCGGTCCATGGGCTTGGGCGCCTCCATGTCGGCCTTGATGTCGGCGATAGCCTCCAGCTGGTCACGCGTCTCGTCGTAGGGGAAGCTCTCCTCCATCTCGATTTGCTCGGGCGTATCGGGCGGACAGGCGATACCGGTAATCGACGAGCGGCGTGTATACAGGTCGACCAGGTCAAACGCCAGCTTTTTGGCGTTCTTGCGTGCCTTGTTGGTGGCACGCGTCCAGTCGGCGGTATTGAGCCTGGTCAGGCGCGGCTTGTCGCCGTCGGGGCCAACATAGCGTGTGATGCGGTCGACCTGCTCGAGCGGCACGTAGAGCTTGTCGCCGTCGGCATATTCCAGCAAAAAGTAGTCGCGCTCCTTGCCGCCCACTTCCTGGCGCGCGATCTCGCTAAAGAGCGCGATGCCGTGGGTGGCGTGCACCACGTAATCGCCCGGCTTAAACGGGAACGTGATCTGCGTAATGTCCACCTTGCGGCGGCTGCGCGCGCGGTTGGCGTCCATGCGGGCGTTGAGGTCGGCGATCGAGAACACGGCCAGGTTGGCATCGGGCACCACCACGCCCTGCGGCAAGGCGGCATCGACAAAGGTCACACGTCCGCGCGAAATAGTGGGCACGGCGGCGCCGGCGGCAGCCTGCGCGGCGCCCGCCTCGAGCGAGCGGGCGTTGAGCGCGTCGACCTTACGCTCGCGAATGGAAACGTGGGCCTCCTGGCGTGCGGCACGATCGGCAGAATCCGCCGCCGCCACGCGCACGCGGTCGCCGATAGCACCGGCATTTTCGGGCGCCGCGGTCAGCGACTCCTCAAAGGTAATGCCCTCGTCGCCAAAGGTGAGCTCCATCGACTCGCGCGCACCGCGGTCGGGAATGGCAAACACGCAGGCGTAGCGCTTGCCCACGACTTCCTGAATGCGCGTCATAAAGCGATTGTCCGAGCCCGCAATGGCCGGCTGCTCAATCTTGAGCTCCGCCGTCACCGCGCCGCCGGCACGAATCAGGCTCACGTAGTTCAGGCGCTGCTGGGCACCAAAATCGAGCTGCTGGGCACGTACATACAGGCCATCCAGCCGGTCAATCCCTGCCTCGCCAGCACGCGCCTCGATATCCTCGTAGGCACGCAGGCAATCGTCGAACAGCGAGCGCGGCTCGGACAGCACCACGAGCGCCTTGCCGCTCACGTGCGCCAGCGGGCTCACGGTCTGGCCGTACATTACCGGCAAAAAGCGGTCGAGCTCGGGTGTAACGATGCGCGCATCCACCATCTCGAGCAATGCGGCCAGCTTGCTGTCGTCCTGGCTGGCGCGATAGAGCGCCACATGCATGTTGTGGACGGCCTCGTCGGTAAGCGCCAGCTCACGGCAGGGGAAGATCTCGATGCTGTCTTCGTTACCGATGGTCTGCCCCGTTGAGCTCACCATGCGACGGATGCGGTCGATCTCGTCGCCAAAGAACTCAATGCGCACGGGCGCTTTTTCCTGCGCGGGAAACACCTCGACGGTGTCGCCGTGCACGCGGAACAGACCGGGCGCGTCGGCGGCGCCGGCATTGGTGTAGCCCATGCCCACTAGGCGCTGCGGCACCTCATCAAAAGGAATCTCCTCGCCCACCGCAAAGGTCGTGGACTCCCAATAGCGGCTCTCGACCGGCGGCACGCAGCGCAGCAGCGCGCGGGCCGAGGCAACCATGATGCAGTTGTCCCCGCGCACGATGCGCCCCAGAGCCTCGCAGCGCTGCGCCACCACGGCATCGTCGGGCGCCTGCTCGCGCCACGGATAGTCCTTGCGCTCGGGAAAACGGCACACGTGCGCCAGGCCCACGTAGGCGGCAAGGCTGCGCGCGGCGCGATCGGCCGCATCCTCGCCACTCACAATGTAGACCGTCGGGCGCGGACGGCGCGCAAACTGAGCGGCCGCCATAAGCGTGCGGCCCGACTGCGACACGGCCAGCGTCACGTCCTCGCCGGCATCGAGTCCGGCCTCGACGGTCTGCAGCGCCTCGGCAGTGTAGAGCTGCGCGGCTATACGGTGAATGAGCATGCTGTTCCTCCGGCATCGCAACGCCAAAAGCCCGCCGGGGCAAGCTCGGCGGGTCGTACGTCAAATACATTGTCTGTCATGGTAGCGCATGGAGAGGACTCCGGCTCAAGGACAAACCCAGCCCCGCAAAAAACGCCAGACGAAAATGCGTTCCGCCCTACCCCGCTACGCGCACGCTGGGGCACAAATCTGCCAGCGGACACTCGTCACACTTGGGTTTGCGGGCATCGCAGATCTCGCGACCAAAGGTGATCCACTGATGGTTGACCGACTCCCAATACTCGTGCGGCAAAATCTTGAGCAGATCTTGCTCGGTCTTGAGCGGCTCCTTGGCATGCGTCTTGGGGCTCAGCATCAGGCGGTGCGCAATGCGGTTGACGTGCGTGTCCACCGCAATGCCCTCCACGATGCCATACCCCACGTTGAGCACGATGTTCGCCGTCTTGCGTCCCACGCCCGGCAGCTTCACGAGCTCCTTCATGTCGGCCGGCACCTCGCCGCCATAGTCGGCGACGATCATCTGCGCGGCCTCGACGGCATGCTTGGCTTTGCTCTTGTAGAAGCCGAGTGACTTGATGGTGTCTGCCACGTCAGCCACGCTCGCCTGTGCCATGGCCTCGGGCGTGGGCCACTGGGCAAACAGCCGCGGCGTCACCTTGTTGACCTGCGCATCGGTCGTTTGCGCCGAGAGCAGCACCGCGATCAGCAGGCGGAAGGGATTCTCGTGGTCCAAAAAGCACTCGACCGGGCCATAGCGACGGTTGAGGCGCTCGCACACCTCAACGGCGCGCTCGCGCTTGGCGGCATTGGTCTCGCGTGGCATAACGACTCCTCGGCTCAACGGCACAATAAACTTATGGGCACAATTGTCCCACGTCCGAGACGCTTACGCCTCCAAGAATGCGCCGGTCTGACGGCTCCACAGGCTCCCGCCACCCGCCTCGACGAGCTGCGCATGCGTGCCGTCCTCAACGATCTCGCCATCGGCCAGCACCACAATGCGGTCAAGCGCCGCCACGGTGGACAGGCGGTGCGCCACCACAATGGAGGTGCGTCCACGCATCAGGTTTTCGAGCGCCTCCTGCACCAGCGCCTCGGACTCGCTGTCGAGGGCAGAGGTCGCCTCGTCGAGCACTAGAATCGGCGCGTCGGTTAGGATGGCACGGGCGATAGCCACGCGCTGACGCTGGACGCCCGAGAGCTTGACGCCGCGCTCGCCCACCATGGTGCCAAAGCCACGAGGCAAGCGGTCGATAAACTCCAGAGCGTTGGCCAGGCGCGCGGCCTCGCGAATCTGCCCATCAGTGGCGTCGGGACGACCGTAGGCAATGTTTTCGCGAATGGAGCGGTGGAACAGCAACGCCTCCTGCGGCACGTAGGCAACCTGGCGGCGCAGGCTCTGCTGTGTGCAGCGCGAGACATCCTGACCGTCCACGAGCACGCGGCCGCCCTGAACATCGTCCAGGCGCAGCAGCAGCTTGGTGAGCGTCGTCTTACCCGAGCCCGATTTGCCCACCAGGCCCACGCGCTGGCCCGCCGCCACATGAAGTGTCAGGTCATCGAACACGCTCTCGCCCGCTGCAGCGTCACGGTACGCAAAGCTCAGCTGCTCAAAATCAATCGCGCCCTCGGTCACTTTGAGCTCAGGGGCGTCCGGGTCATCTGCCACCAAACGTGGCTCGTCCAGCACGCGCGTCATCTCGGCCGCATCGCCCAGTGCGCGGTTAATGCGCTGCATCATGGAGCTTACGTAGTTTAGGCGCATGGTGAGGTTATAGGTGTAGGTAAAGATCATGACGAGCGAGCCGGCCGAGATGCCAAACCACGCGTTGCCGCCCGCCACGAACACACTCACCACGGCCATGGTGATGACGATAAGACCCGAAGTCGTAAAGTTGCGCTGCATCATGGCGTGCATCGAGACCGTTTCGGCATCGCGCGCGGCACGATCAGCGGCGTCGAACAGATCGCGTTCAAAGTCCTCGCGCCCGCAGGTCTTGACGGCCAAGATGTTCGTGACCGCGTCGGAGAGCACGCCCGAGAGCTTGTTCTGCGCGGCGGACGTCGCGGCCGAAAGCGGCATGATGCGCTTGTACATAAGCCAGACAAACGCGATGTAGACGGCCATGATGCACACCAGGATCACGGTAAATGTGGGCACCACCGGGGCGAGCGCCGCCACCGTGCAGATGACCGAGGTGATGGTGGGGATGAGCGAATACACCGTCACGTCCACCAGCCCCGTATAGCCGCTCATAAAACGGCTCGTCTGGCTCACGAGCGATCCGCCAAAGCGGCTGGTGTGAAATGTCATGGATTGGTTGGAGAGCGTGTCGAAGCATAGACGCGCCAGGTGATAGTTGCCTGCGATCTCGAGCTTGTAGACGGTGTAGTCCTGTAGCTTGGAGAGGATCTGACCCACCAGGTTAACGAGTACGAGCGCCAGGATATAGGGGCCGAAGACCTCAAACACCTGGTCACCCGCCACGGGACCGGCTTGAACGCGGTCGACAATGAGGGCCATCACATAGGTATTGGCAAACGTCAGCAAAAAGATGTAGCCCGCCGACGAGAACACCGAGAGAAAGACAATCAGCGGCTGCGTGCGCGTGACGTCCCAAAAACGCTGTAGCGTGCGGCGCACGGTGGAGCGGCTGAGCGGGCTGGTGCTTCTCTGGGACATGGGCTTCCTTTCGCGTCTGATAGGGCGAAACGCCATTGTTGCACATTGAAACGCGCTTCAGGCAAGCGCGATGCGAAAAGCAGCGGGGCACCCGCGTTTACGCCGGCGCCCCACCGTCTTGTTGCAATTAGTCCTCGTCTTTTTGGCCTGCGAGCAGCTCCGCGGATGTGAGCCCCAAAATCTCGTCGGCCTCCTCGGCATCTTCCAGGGCGTCGATGTCCTTGAGCTTGCGCTCCATGACGTTGGTGCGCGTGGTGATGATGCCCTCGACCGTTTTGCCCGCGGTCTCGATCTGCTGCTGGGCGCGGCGCAGCGCCTTTTGATAGCGCGGCAGCTCGGCCTTGACGGCGGAGAGCACGCGCAGCACGTCATCGGTGCGTTTTTGCAGCTTAAACGTTTGGTAACTCATCTGCAGGCTGTTGAGAATGGCCGCCATGGTGCTAGGGCCGGCAACGTTGACGTGATAGTCGCGGCCCAGGGTCTCGATAAGCCCGGAGCGGCTGACGACCTCGGCGTACAGTCCTTCAAACGGCACGAACATGATGCCAAAGTTGGTCGTTGCCGGCACACTCAGGTACTTTTCGCAGATGTCCTTAGCCTCGCGCTTAACCATGGTGTCGAGCGTCTTACGCGCTGCGGCGACGGCCTCAGCGTCACCCGACTCCTGGGCGTCGAGCAGATGCTCGTACGCGTCGCCCGGAAACTTGGAGTCAATCGGCAGCAGCACGGAGTCGCCCTCGTCCACCGGCAGCTTGACGGCAAACTC
This sequence comes from uncultured Collinsella sp., assembly GCA_902496455.1. Lineage (GTDB taxonomy): Bacteria > Actinomycetota > Coriobacteriia > Coriobacteriales > Coriobacteriaceae > Collinsella. The sequence continues at coordinate 6,441 of CABVAY010000037.1, read as the reverse complement.
AACGCGCTCCGAGGCGCCGGGCTTGGTGGCGACGTTTTCCAGATACTGGTCGGGTGTAAGGATGTCCGCCAGAATTGCACCCAGCTGCACCTCGCCCAAAATGCCACGCGCCTTCACGTTGCCCAGCACGCGCTTAAGGTCGCCCACGCCGGTGGCGATGGACTGCATGTCGCCCAGGCCCTTGTACACGGCCTCGAGCTGGTCGCTCACCTGCTTAAACGATGCCGACAGGCGATCGTTGAGCGTGCGGGAGAGCTTCTCGTCCACCGTCGCGCGCATCTGATCGAGTTGCACGTTGTTGTCTTTGCGGATGGCGCCCAGCTGGGCATCGACCGTCTCGCGCACCTTGTCCAGGCGGTGCTCGATGCCCTCGCGGTTGGCACCGAGCTGTTGGGCCGTCTCGCGGCGCAGGTCATCCATCCGGTCACCAGCTTGCGAAAACTCACGTGCGATGGTCAGGTAACGTTGCTGCTCCACGGCCGCATCTGTCGTCTGCTGCTGCGCGATGGCATTGGCCGTGCGGCGAGTTTCGGCCAGCGCGACGTTCAGGGCATCGAGCGCGTTGTTGGCCTGCTCGAGTGCTGCCAGCGTTTCCACGCTACTGTCGCCACGCTCCCGCAACTCGGCACGCAGGCTCTTGAGCTGGAGGGCACAAGCCACAGCAACCCCCACCGCCACCAAGGCGATCACAACAAGCACAATATCAATAGCAGACATAAACTCCGCCCAACAAACCCAATCGAGCACCAATCAAAACCGCAATCAATCTTACCCCGCCATACGCACCGGGCGCCCGGCCCCTTCTTGGGCGCCCCTCTCCTCCGCATATTCCATAATGCGGCGCGCCGTCTCCCTGCTCACCTTTGAGTCATCACCGGCTAAATATGCGTACACGTTTCCCTTATTCAGATTCAAATCGCGGCAGAGACCGTAGCGCGTTACGCCCGATTCCTCTAGCGCTCCCAATGTTCTTTTTCGCATCAGGGCGTTGATCCTTCTGTCCGCCACTGGCTTTTCCTTCACCGCTCTATACGCACGCCAAACGTTGGCATAACGATTAGGAAGTTTGTCCTCGGCGCACAGAGATGCCAGGCTACCCGTTTGGGCGTACAAGAACAAAACGCCTCGGTAACCCTCTTCCATCCACGAACCCTCGGATAAGCCCAGAACGTATTCGGCTTTACCCTGTGCCAAAGCGAGCAAAAACAGGGGCTCCGCCACGCGCGGCGCAACCGTCGTCGCTTGCTTAACCAGTTTTCTAAAACTGAGCGACTGCTGTCCGGATAGCTCTCGGCAATAGCCTTTTAAGAATCCCTCAAAGGTCAGATTCAACCGAGCACCTCCTTTTTGTATTGGCTGTATGCGCAGACCATCTCTTGATAACTCCGCTCCGAAGGCGACGACGCCAGCGCCTCGCCCTCGTCGAATATAAGCCGTTCGAGCAGTCCCCAATCAAGTCGGTCGACGAATGCCTGACTATGAAGATCGACGATGTCGTTCGGGCGGTAGGCATAGAGCTTCATTACCGCCAGGTCCTCCAAGGATGGCGTAAAGTACCTGATAAAACGCGCCCCAATATCCAAGGGGATCAAACGATCTTCGTAATTGAATGGCATCTGATTACAATATGCCACCGCCATACCATTCACCTCGGGGTATCGAGCTATGATCTCGCGGAGGCACCTGTCTGCCTCAAACACATCAATGTCATGTGTAACCGACCGATTCGTCACATCGTTTAGCATGAAGGCGCTTCCTCCCACCAATAAAACGCTCGGTCTATCGTCTCTTGGACCTATTTCCAGCTCCGCCTCTTCGTCAATGCCCAAAAGAATCTGCTCTAAATCCTGCTTATACATAGCAAATCCTATTATTATTCATCTTCAATAATACTATTCAGTCGCACGACAGGACCCACAGGATGCAAGAATTTTACTCGTGGCGATAATCCCAACACCCTAGAAGTCCTAATGTGACAAACGCTAGCTCTCCCAGCCGGTGCGGATGGTTGTTATGACGTCGCCTAGGCGCTGGCCCAGGGCCGCTAGATGTTGGAGCACCTCGTTGGGCGATGCGCCGTTGAGGATGCACGTGAGGGCATACGACGCCAGAAAGATGACCGCAAGCCCCAGCGGGATGAGCACGATCATCGCCAATGTGCGCAGGCGCTGGCCCACGCGGCGACGACGCGCACGACGCTTGTCGAACGCGAGCTCCTGCGCATATGAATCTTGCTGTACGGAATAGGCCTCTGGTGCCGATTCGCCCGCAGGCGAAACCACAGGCGTGGCATTTTGCGCAGGGGGCTGGGCTGCCGCCCCCTGCATTTGCATCTCCATGAGTCGTTGCTGCTGACGCAGCATGCGCTCAGCTTGTTGCTGCGGAGTCTCAAGAAACAGATCCATGCTGGCCTCCAAAATCGGAGCATTCGACGCTTACGACCAGCATCCCGCACCGCCATGACCGCGACAACGCAATCGCCGGCAATAGCCACAAAGTTTCTTTTGCTCAAAAGCTGTCGAAAAGCTCAACAACTCCCCTACCAGCACTTTCTCTGAGCTTTTTTCGCCATCAATCTTTTGGACTTCCACCCTTACGCCAACTGACCAAAATCTAACCAATAGCTTGACGAAAATTGTGGAGACCGGGACCCCACACAAAAAGTGCCGCCCCAAAGGGGCGGCACACAAACTTATTATCAGCTTTTCTGTAACGAGCATGCGACGACTCAACGCCGGGGGCGCAGGGCGGGGAAACCTTTGCCTCGCGCGACCCTGCGAAGCCGTGAGCGAGAGGGGAAGGTTTCCCCGCCCTGCGCCCCGTGGTCGGTGAGAACAGACTACATGCCCGCGAGACCGCGGGCGGCGGTGGCGCACATAAACGCCAAGGCTAAAATCACGAGCGAGCCCGCAATGTCTGCCAGCACGCCCATTACGCGGCGCTCAAACAGCCAGCTCTCAAAGTGCGGGGCAACGTTGCGCCAAACACGCCACAGCAAGATGCCCATACCGATGACGCCCGGGATATTGAGCAGTAGGATCTCGGAGCACAAAAGACCGATCAGGTTGCCGGCGGCAAAGCCCGCATCGCCCTCGCAGTATTTGCGATAAATCATGTACAGCATGTACGCCACAAACGGCTGCAGGCACGCAGAGATAAACGTAACTACTATCGAGGGCTCCTGCGAAAAGACCTCGGTGAGCTTATCCACGCTCGTGGCATCCTTAGAGGCCAGGAACAGGCCAATGACCACCACAGGCACCACGCCCAAGATGACCTCGACCATCGTAAACAGCTTGGCGGTCAAGTCCTCACTAGCCGAATTCAAATGGGGCGCCCACTCAGGATGAGCATGCGCACCGACCTTCTTGTCCTTCTCAGCACGATCGGCCTTTTTACCCTCGGCAACCCGACGACCAGGATCCTTGCGAGTTCCCGCCGCAGCAACCCGAGCCCGAGACTTCTTACCCATAACCAACACCTCACAAGAGGAAACGAATAGCCAACGCTACCCAGTGTACCCTCTAAGCAACGTCACCGCCCCAACCGGCCTCCACAAAAACGTGCCGCCCCATAAGGGGCGGCACGCAAACTTTTTTATCAGCTTTTCTGTAGCGAGCACGCGACGACCCAAAGCGGGCCGGGAGGGCCGGACTACCTTCCTTCAACGCGACCCTGCGGAGCCGTGAGCGGGGAGGGAAGGTAATCCCGCCCTCCCGGCCCAGCTCATGCCAGCGCCACGCGCTAGTAGTTCACCACCTGCTCCTCAAAGTACGCCTTCGGGTGGTTACACACCGGGCACACCTCAGGCGCCTCGGCACCAACGTGCAGGTGCCCGCAGTTCAGGCACTTCCATACCTTCACGCCCTCACGCTCAAACACCTCGCCCGACTCGATGCGCTCGACGAGTTTGTTGTAGCGCTCCTCGTGGGCCTTCTCGACGGCGGCGACACCACGGAACTTCTCGGCGATCTCGGCAAAGCCCTCCTCCTCGGCGGTCTTGGCGAACTCGTCGTACATCGTGGTCCACTCGTAGTTCTCGCCCGCGGCGGCGTCGCGCAGGTTGTCCAGAGTGCCCGGAACGGCGCCGTCGTGCAGATACTTAAACCACAGCTTGGCGTGCTCGGACTCGTTGCCCGCCGTCTCGGCAAAGATATTCGAAATCTGAACGTAGCCATCCTTCTTGGCCTTAGATGCGTAGTAGCGATACTTGGTGTGTGCCTGGGACTCACCGGCAAAAGCGGTCTCGAGGTTCTTCTTGGTTTGGGAATTCTCAAAATCCATAGGTGTACTTCCCTTCAACACGTGCCGCCCATAGGCTTTGAGCGACCTTGTCTTTAGGATGCCCTCAAGCCGCGAATTTAAACCTTACAATCCCGTTCTTCAGATTTGAGCGGGCTACACACTCAACCAACGATCGTCCTCGGCTCGGCAAAAGCCCTCGCGCTCCAGGTCAGCTAGAATGCCCGCGATCAAGTCGCACTCGACCGGCCCGCGACCGGCTGCCGCTTCCATCTCGTTAACGCCCACCACGGCATCAGCAAGCGTAATCCCCGCCGGCTGCCCATCGCGCGCTGCCAACAACATACGCACGATATGCGCGCGCTTTTGGCGGCGCGAGCCCTCAAACTTGGACTGACGACTATAGCCCGCCGACCGCCTGGACGGATTGGGCAGTGTCTTTTTAAGATACGCGCCGTAATCCAGCAATGCGTAATACCACGCGCGCGGCGTGTCGGCATCGTCTTGAGGCGCGGCAAAGGGCGCGATCTCGTCCGCCGCCGCACCGGGGACCGCCGGACAGGCAGCTTGGATCAGCGGCACCAGTTCGCGATCGGGAACGGCCGGCACATCGGGAAAGAAATGATGCAAAAAGACCGTGCGCACATTGGTCTCCAAATACACGCCCGGAAGATCAAACGCAAACGAACGGATACCCTGCGCCGTTGCCGGGCCAATACCAGGCAGAGCGACCAAGTCACGCGTCTCACGCGGAAACTCCCCGTCCCAGTCCTCTACAACGCGCTGAGCGGCCCCGTGAAGCGCCAGAGCGCGTCGGTTGTAGCCCATGCCCTGCCAAGCGTCCAAAACATCGGAAGGCGCGGCCTGGGCAAGCGCCTGCACAGTCGGAAAACGATCGAGCCACACCGGCATGCGCGCCTCCACACGCGGCACCTGTGTTTGCTGCAGCATGACCTCAGAAAGCCAAATGATGTACGGATCGCGTGTGCGGCGCCACGGAAGGTCGCGATAACGCAGGACCCCTTCCGAACGAATCATCGAACGAAAGGGGTCCTGAATCATGGCTATGCTCCTCATGCGGCGCTATTCCTCCCGGTAAGCGCACGCGCAGGTGGCGTACTCGGGAAACGCTTCGCGGTCGGCGAACTTGGGATCGACGGCCGGGAACTGGCGGTGAGCGACGATGTCGCCGAGCGAAACGGAATCGAGGTAGTCGCGCATCAACGCCTGAGCTCCGGCCCACAGGGGATGATAGCAGCACGCGCCCATGCGCGCACAGTCACCATCGGGCGCGGTGCAATCGTTCATAACCATAGGACCCTGAACGGCCTCGACGACCTGGCGAATAGTGACGTCGTCCGGACTGACCTTGAGACGCATGCCACCGTGGACGCCACGCAGGCTCTCCACAATACCGGCCTGGACCAAACCGTGCTGAATCGAGCGGGCAAACGAATACGGGACATTGACCTCTTCGGCAGCGGTGCGAACAGAAAGCAAACACTCCGGATCCTCAGCAAGCATCGCCAGCATTCGAAGGGCGTAATCAGTCTTCCTCGATATGTCCATTTTCCCCTTTCAAGGAATACGAACAGCTCGAACGAGCTCCGGGGCCGAGCTTGTGTCGAGACGCTAAATGACCGCCAGGACATCCAAATGGTAAATCGGATATCCACTGAGTGCCGCGCTTGGAGCGAAATGCATCAGATGCGGCGCACAGTGCAATTTAGTATAACCTAACCCCCTGTCTCGTAGAACAGGTGTTGCGCAACAAAGCTGTTGTTCAGACAGATATACTTATTAGATTTTACTTGCGTTCCCGAAGGCGCGGGGATTCTGGGCGAAGATACACCAGGGCGATCGTTCTATCGAAACAAAGTGCATCAAACGCAAAAAGCCACGTCCGAAGACGTGGCTTTAATTGCGTTGGCGGGAAGTACGGGGCTCGAACCCGCGACCTCCGACGTGACAGGCCGGCGCTCTAACCAAACTGAGCTAACTCCCCAGGCAGACGTTCGCGTTTGTTTCCGCTCGCGTGCGCTGCGGGGATTAGTATACACAGAAGTCTGTCCGGCGCGCAACAACTTTTTTGAAAAATTTTTTGGGGCCATCCGGGAGGGCTTCCGGGGCTGAGGGCGGGGGTTAAGTTTGCTGCTCTACAGTCCTGCGCAAGACGGAAAGCACATTAAGTGCTTTCCT
>CABVAY010000036.1 GCA_902496455.1 uncultured Collinsella sp. | reverse complement strand
GGCCGCGGCCGAATGGTTGATAATGGGACATCGCCCGCAACCGTCCGCAGAACAACTATCGGCGGGTGACAAACGAGGAGGTCCCTTTGGATATCATCGAGCTTCTAAAATCTGCCTTCATGGGCCTGGTCGAGGGCATCACCGAATGGCTGCCCGTTTCGTCGACGGGCCACATGATCTTGGTGGACGAGTTCGTCAAGATGAATGTGAGCGAAACATTCTGGAATATGTTCCTGGTCGTGATTCAGCTTGGCGCCATTTTGGCCGTTTGCGTTCTGTTCTTCTACGACTTAAATCCGTTCTCGCCCAGCAAGGGCAAGGAGGGTCGTCGCGACACCTGGGTGCTGTGGGGCAAGATTGTGCTTGGCTGTATTCCCGCTGCGGCGATCGGTCTGCCGCTCAACGACTGGATGGAGGAGCATTTCTATAACGCTCCCGTCGTGGCGCTGGCGCTCATCGTGTACGGCGTGTTGTTTATCGTGATTGAGAACTGGCGTGCGAGTAAGCGCGAGAACGCCGCTCTTGCCGATTCGTTTGGTTCGCGTGCTGTGGTGGCGGGCGGGCGTTCCGCCGGTGCACACTTCGCGGCGCCTGCGGCGGATATTGCCGAAGACAATGACAATGACGAGGATTTGGATTTTGGATCCATCGCCACGCTCGAGGACCTGAGCTGGAAGACCGCATTGGGTATCGGTTGCTTCCAGGTGCTTTCGTTGATTCCGGGCACATCACGTTCCGGCTCCACCATCATCGGCGGCCTGCTGCTGGGCTGCACGCGCTCGGTGGCGTCCAAGTTCACGTTTTTCCTGGCCATTCCCGTTATGTTTGGCGCGAGCGCGCTCAAGCTGGTCAAGTACTTCGTTAAGGGCGGTACGTTTGGCACCAACGAGATTGCCATTCTGGGCGTGGGCTGCGTCGTGGCCTTTGTGGTTTCGCTTATTGCCATCAAGTGGCTCATGGGCTTCGTTCGCCGTCACGACTTTAAGTGCTTTGGCGTCTACCGCATTATTCTGGGCATCGTGGTGCTCGCGTACTTCTTTGTTCTGGAGCCTATGCTCGGTCTGTAACTTGGTTGACGCTGCGCGGCGGCCAGAGCGCGGCGCACGGAGTCGTGGTGTGATTTGCATCGGTGCCCGCGCGGCTCGGTATACTGGTACGGCTCAAACTATGGCGTCGCCCGCAGGCGCGCCGTCCGTCAGATGAGGAGTCGCCCATGACCCAGCCCTTGCCCTGGGAAAAGAACGCCGCGGTACCCGTGTCGCCCGCGCCGGAACCCGTGCCGCTCGATGCATACATCGCCCCCGCTGCGCCGGAGCCCGAGCTCGTTCCGCTCGACATCTACGACGCTCCCGCGCCGGTACCCAAGCCCGTCAAGCCGCTCGTCGACATCGACAGCCTTAATCCCGCCCAGCGCGAGGCCGTCCTGACCACCGAGGGCCCGTTGCTGGTCCTCGCCGGCGCAGGCTCGGGCAAGACTCGCGTCCTGACCTTCCGCATCGCGCATATGCTCGGCGACCTGGGTGTTAAGCCTTGGCAGGTTCTTGCCATCACGTTTACCAACAAAGCCGCGGCCGAGATGCGCGAGCGTCTGACTGCGCTCATTCCCAGCGGTACCCGCGGCATGTGGGTGTGCACCTTCCACGCCATGTGCGTGCGCATGCTGCGCGAGGACGCCGACCTGCTGGGTTACACCGGTCAGTTCACCATCTACGATGACGATGACTCAAAGCGCATGGTGCGTGACATTATGCAGGCGCTCGGCATCGAGCAAAAGCAGTTCCCCATCAACATGATTCGCAGCAAGATCAGTTCGGCCAAAAACGCCATGATCGGCCCCGAGGACATGCTCAAATCCGCCGATAGCCCCAACGACAAAAAGGCCGCGCAGGTCTACCTGGAGCTGGAGCGCCGCCTGCGCGCCGCCAACGCGATGGACTTCGACGATTTGCTCGTGCGCACACTCGAACTGCTGCGCACCCGCCCCGAGGTGCTCGACAAGTACCAGGAGCGCTTCCGCTACATTAGCGTCGACGAGTATCAGGACACCAACCACGTCCAGTACGAAATCGCCAACCTTCTGGCCGCCAAGTACCAAAACCTCATGGTTGTGGGCGACGATGACCAGTCCATTTACAGCTGGCGTGGCGCCGACATCACCAACATCTTGGACTTTGAGCAGGACTTTAAAAACTGCAAGACCGTTAAGCTCGAGCAGAACTACCGCTCTACGGGCCATATCCTAAACGCCGCCAACGCCGTGGTACGCCACAACTCGCAGCGCAAGGACAAGCGCCTGTTTACGGCCGAGGGCGATGGCGAGAAGATTCAGGCCTTCCAGGCGAGCGACGAGCGCGACGAGGGCCGCTGGATTGCCGGTGAGATCGAGAAACTGCATGCCAAAGGCACGAGTTACGACGACATCGCCGTGTTTTATCGCACCAACGCCCAGTCGCGTATTCTCGAAGATATGTTTCTGCGCGCGGGCGTGCCCTACAAGATCGTGGGCGGCACTCGATTCTTCGACCGTGCCGAGATTCGCGACGTCATGGCCTACCTCAAGATGATCGTGAACCCGGCCGACGAGATGAGCGTCAAGCGCGTCATCAACACACCGCGCCGCGGCATTGGCTCCACCTCAATCCAAAAGATCGAGCAGCTGGCACGCGACAACCGTTGCTCGTTCTTCCAGGCTTGCGAGATCGCGTGCGCCGAAACCGGCATGTTTAGCGCCAAGGTGCGCAACGGCCTGTCGAGCTTTGTCTCACTGGTGCGCGAGGGCCGCCGCATGGACGGCGAGCTCAAGGACGTTGTCGAGATGATCGTCGATAAGACGGGCCTGCTGCAGGCGTTTCGCGCCGAGGGCACCATGGAATCTGAGAGCCGCGCCGAGAACATCCAGGAATTTCTGGGCGTTGCGGCGGAATTTGAGGAGACGCACGAGGATATCGAGGGTACGCTCGAGAGCCTAGAAGAGCTGCGCGCAGCCGGTGTTGCCGACGTGCCTGCCGGCGCCGAGCCCGAGCCCGTCGTGGTGAGCGTGTCTGCGCCCGAACCGGGGCCATCTGTCCCGGCATCCTCGTTTGAGGCGCTCGTCGGCGCCCGTGACGCCGCGGGCTCCAATCCGCTCGATGGCTTGGCCGCTCCGGCGCTGTCTCCGCAGGATGCCCTGGCCGCCGCCATCGCAGGCAACGCGTATGCCGCGCCGACGGAGCTGCCGGCGGCTGCCGTGCATGCCGGCGAGATCGAGCGTACCTACGGTCCGCTCACCTGTAAGGCGCTGCCGGCACTCATGGAGTGGCTGGCCCTGCGCTCCGACTTGGATTCCCTGGCCGGCGAGACGCATGCCATTACCATGATGACCATCCACTCCGCCAAGGGCCTGGAGTTTCCGGCGGTGTTCGTGGCCGGCATGGAGGAGGGTATCTTTCCGCACGTGCACGACTTTGGCGGCAGCGATGATCCGGGCAAGCTCGAGGAGGAGCGTCGCCTGGCCTACGTCGCCATCACGCGTGCCCGCAAACGCCTGTTCTTGACCTATGCGGCCACGCGTCGCACCTACGGTTCGACTTCCGCCAACCCGCGTTCGCGCTTTCTCAACGAGATTCCGTTTGAGGATATCGAGTTTAGCGGTATCGGTTCTGCCGGTTTTGAGGGCACGGGCTGGGAGAAACGCGGCGACCGTCGCGGCACCTTTGGCTCGGGCATGGGTTCGGATATGTATGGCGGCAAGGTGTTTGGTTCGCATACGCGCTCGACCGGCGGTTCCGGTTCGCGCGGCGGATCGAGCTTCGACGATTTCTTTGGCGGCAGCAGCTACGGGACCGAGCGCCACCGTGGGGTCTCGCCCGACGCCGGTCGCGTTGCCTCGACCTTTGGCTCGGGCGCACCGCGAGCCAAAAAGCCGTCGTCCAAGGTGTCCCCAACAGTGGAGCGCAAGGTCGATCGCGCCAGCGCGTCGCAGGACTTTGCCGCGGGCGATACCGTGAGTCATAAGACCTTTGGCACGGGTACCGTGATCTCGGTCGCTGGAGACATGATCGAGGTCCAATTCGAAAAGACCGGCCAGACCAAAAAGCTGATGAAGGGCTTTGCTCCGATCGTCAAGCTGTCGTAATCCCGGCGGACCTGTGCGGGCGTATGGGGCAACATCGCCTGCTCGGGCAGTCCTGCGCAAGACGGAGGCCACATTAAGTGGCCTCCTTTGCGTGCGGAACTCGCGATCGATGTTGCCCCATACGCCCGCACAGGTCCTCGGGTAACGTTGCTGGACGAGCGTTGCTCTGCTCGTTCGTTTTTTGATCTGGAGAGCCGGGTGGGCTGATAGATAGATACGAGTAGGGGCTCTTCCGTACATGGTCGGGAGAGCCCCTTGTTGCGTTTTGGTTGTTGGCGCGACCTAGAGGTGGCTGATAATCAGTTCCATCTGGCCTTCGAGGTCAATGGAGCTGACGGTGCTGGGTGCCAGCAGGTGACTTCCCTTGTGGACGGGATCGCCGCAGACGGTGCCTTCGCCGTCGATGACTGACAGGCACATGAAGGGCCAGCGCTGCTCCAAGGTCTTGCTGCCGTCGACGCGTACGCGATCGACGGTGTAGCAGGAGTTAGACTCGAGCTCGGTTACGCCGTTCACCTCGGGCGCGGCCACCGTGCCGTCGGTCGGAGCCTGAGCGTCAAAATCGATGCAATCGAGGCTCTGCTCAATGTGCAGCGGACGCAGCTTGCCATCGGTGCCGGGACGGTCGTAGTCGTACAGGCGATACGTCACGTCGCTTGACTGCTGCGTCTCCAAAATGAGCGTGCCGGTCTTGATGGCATGCACGGTACCGGAATCAATCTGGAAAAAGTCGCCCTTGTGGATCGGCAGCACGTTGAGCATGTCGTCCCAACGGCCCCCCTCGATCATCTGCGCGGCCTCGGCGCGGTCATGCGCGCGCTGGCCGACGATGATCGTGGCGCCGGGCTCGCAGTCCAGCACATACCAGCACTCGGTTTTGCCCAGGCTGCCGTTCTCGTGCTTGGCGGCGTACTCGTCGTTGGGATGAATCTGGATCGAAAGGTCGTCCTTGGCGTCCAGAATCTTAATGAGCAGCGGGAACTCCTTGCCCTCGCACCTGCCAAAGAGCTCGCGGTGCTCGGCCCACAGCCACGACAGCGTGTGGCCGGCATACGGGCCCTCCGCAATCTGGCAGTCGCCGTTGGGGTGGGCCGAGATGGCCCAACACTCACCGATGGGTCCATCGGGAATGTCGTAGCCAAATACGGTTTCGAGCTGGCGGCCGCCCCAGATTTTCTCGTGGAAGATCGGCGTCAGTTTAATCAAATCGGACATATTCATACCCCATTGTGTTGCGCGGGCGTTGCACAAACAGCTCAAAACGAGCGCCCGCATGACTACAAAAACCTATGCCAACGTTACGTTGTGCAACTCAAAGCGGTCGCCAACGTTGCGCGAGACCGAATACTCAAAGGCCGCGCCGCTGTCCAAAAAGCCAATCTGGTTGAGCTCGAGCAGGGGAGAGCCAGGTTTGGTGTCCAAGCGCTCGGCTTCTTCCTCGGTTGCTGCCACGGCGCGAATGGTACGGTGGAAGCTCGAGATCTTCAGCCCACATTGCTCGCGGACAAAGCGGTAGACCGATCCGTACAGGTCCTTCTTTTTAAGGCCCGGAATCAGCTCGAGGGGCATGTAGGTGTACTCGATAACGATGGGCTTCTCATCGGCCTGACGCACGCGCACGATGTGATAGGCAAAGTCATCCTCGGCAATTCCCAGCTGGGCTGCGATGTCCGCTGGTGGATTAACAATCGAGAAATCGTAGACCACCGAGGTCACCTTCTCCCCGCGGTGCTCATACGAAAAGCCCTGGGCACGGTCGTTTTTGCCCTGGAAAAACGCCTGGCCGGGAAGTCCCGCCGTGTCCTTAACGTAGGTACCCGATCCACGACGGCTGGTAACAAGACCTTCCTCGGTGATTTGCTCGATAGCTCGTTTGACAGTGATTTTGGAAACGCTATAGAGTTCGCAGAACTCAACGACGGTGGGAAGCTTGTCGCCTGGTTTAAGAGCGCCATCCTCAATACTTCGACGAATATCTGCAGCTATCGCCTCGTATTTGGGAATCATGGAACCTCCTTTCCAACTTGATCGAGTATAAAAGAAAGTATACTCAACACCTAAGTATCCCTATTGAGTCATTGAAAAGTTCGATAGATATATTACTAAAAGTCGCTTTGCGCTAAAAATAAAAGCGCTCTAAATAAATATACATTCGAATAATGTCGTGTTGAGAAATCTAATCGGTCCGAGGACGGGGCCGAACCGATTTAGCACCCAGCGAACCGAATCCTGTATTCTGCATTTCCTCAGATAAAACCTACCAAAACAAACCTGTCCCTTTTTGGTAGGTTTTTGCCTTGGGAGCGGTACCATACAGACAATGTTTAAACGAGAAAGGCGGGCCCCTATGGAACCTAAGCAGTACTACATCGGCATCGACGTCGGCGGCACTTCGGTTAAGGAGGGCCTGTTCGACGGGGATGGCAACCTGCTTGCGAAGGTCAGCGTGCCCACGCCTCCCATCGTTGACGCTGCGGGCTTTGCCGCGGTGACCGAGGCTATCGACCAGGTGGTCGCCAAGGCACAGATTCCGCGCGCCTTTGTGGCGGGCATTGGCCTTGCTGTTCCGTGCCCCATTCCGGCAGCGGGCGATGCCAAGGTCAAGGCCAACATTGCCATTAACCTGCCCGAGTTGAAGATCGCCATTCAGGAGCACTGCCCCGATGCGGTCGTTAAGTACGAGAACGATGCCAACGCCGCTGCCATGGGCGAGGCTTGGCTCGGTTCTGCCAAGGACGTGCAGAATGTGGTGATGGTCACCATCGGTACCGGCGTGGGCGGCGGCGTTATCGTCAACGGCGATGTGGTGTCGGGTGTTGTGGGCGCCGGCGGCGAGATTGGCCATATGTGCCTGAATCCGGCTGAGGAGCGCACTTGCGGCTGCGGCGGCCATGGCCACCTGGAGCAGTATTCCAGCGCCACCGGCGTGGTGAGCAACTACCTTGCCGAGTGCAGGAAGGCGGGCGTCGAGCCCATCGAGCTCACCGGTCCCTCCGATTCCAAGGACGTGTTCCAAGCCTGCCGCGAGGGTGACAAGCTCGCGCTGGCCGCGGCCGATACCATGGCCGACTATCTCGGCCGCGCCCTGGCGCTTATTGCCAACGTGGTCGATCCCGAGATGTTCCTGATCGGCGGCGGCGCCTCCGCCTCGGCCGATGTCTACCTCGATAAGGTTCGCGAGTACTTCCAGCGCTACGCGCTTTCCGCCTCGCGTGAGACGCCCATTAAGGTTGCCTCGCTCGGAAACGACGCCGGCATCATCGGTTCTGCCTACGTAGCCCTGCGCGCTGCCGGTAAATAGCTGGTGCAAGGGGGCCAGGTTACTTTGCACCAACATGGTGCAAAAGGGACAGCCTTGGCCCCCATACCTGCCACAAAATATGCCGTGGCCCTTCCGTCCCCAAAGGCCAGCTGCCAGCGTGCTACCATAGCTACGTCTAAGTACACATACCAAGTGGAGGATACCCATGGCAAACGTTCTTGTTTTTGGTCACCAGAACCCCGATAACGACGCCATCATGAGCGCCGTCGTTCTGTCTCAGCTGCTCAACCAGGTTGAGTATGCCGGCAACACCTATGAGGTCTGCGCTCTTGGTCAGCTTCCGGCAGAGTCCGCCAAGCTGCTCGCAGACGCCGGCATTGCCGAGCCCCGCATGATTGAGTCCGTCGAGGCCGGCCAGCTTGTCATTCTCACCGACCATAACGAGTCCGCCCAGTCCGTCGCCGGCCTTAAGGACGCCACGGTCTTTGGCGTCGTTGACCATCACCGCATCGGCGACTTTGAGACCGCCGGCCCGCTGCACTACATCTGCCTGCCCTGGGGTTCCAGCTGCACCATCGTCACTAAGCTCGCCGGCGTGCTCGGCGTTGAGCTTTCCGACGTTCAGGCCAAGCTGCTGCTCTCGGCCATGATGACCGACACGCTCATGCTCAAGAGCCCCACCACCACCGATGTCGACCGCGCCGTCGCCGCCAAGCTCGGCGAGCAGGTGGGTGTCGACCCGGTCAAGTTTGGCATGGAGGTCTTCCTCACTCGTCCGTCCGGCTCCTTCACCGCAGCCGAGATGGTCGGCAACGACATCAAGATGTTCGAGCCCGCCGGCAAGAAGCTGCTCATCGGCCAGTACGAGACCGTCGACAAGAGCCGTGCGCTCGGCATGATCGACGAGATCCGCGAGGCCATGCGCGCCTACGCCGCCGAGAAGGGTGCCGACGGCATCGTCCTGTGCATCACCGACATCATGGAGGAGGGCTCGCAGGTCCTGCTCGAGGGCGAGACCGAGGCCGCTCAGAAGGGCCTGGGCATTGCCGACGAGCACGACGGCGTCTGGATGCCGGGCGTCCTCTCCCGTAAGAAGCAGGTCGCTGCCCCCATCATGGCCGCCTGCTAGGTTTTGTAGCCTGCTACGACCGGACCGCGGACGCCCCGCGCTCCGGTCGTTTTTTGTGCGCGGGACCGCGTCCTCTATTGGACAGGGGCGCCCGTACCGTTGGGCAAATAATGTTCAACCTGTGGTTCCGCTTTTCGGCCACGCCTGCGTGCTTGTCGTGCAGGGTAGGCTAGATGCAAGCGTAATACGTTGGAGCGCGGTGCCGCCACTTGGGCGGGCCGTGCTTTTTTAAGACGGGAGCTTTCCCGTGAAAGGAGCCGCCCATGGCAGCAACTGAGCAGCTGTTCAACGTTCGTGAGCGCAAGCGCTTTGAACGTCATGACATCTGGGAGCGCATCGCCGAGAACGGCACGATTTCCGCCGCCGTCATGGTCATCGCCGCCATCGCCGCCGTTATCTGCGCCAACACCGATGTCTACGAGGCTATCCATCACTTTTTGGAGACCCCGCTGTATGTGGGTCTGGGCAACCTTACGGCTGGCCTCACCGTCGAGCTTTTCGTCAACGACTTTCTCATGGCGATCTTCTTTTTGTTGGTGGGCATTGAGCTTAAGTACGAGATGACGGTCGGCGAGCTCAAGAATCCGCGTCAGGCCATGCTTCCCATGCTGGCAGCCGTGGGCGGCGTCGTCGTTCCCGCCTGCATCTACCTGATCTTTAACCATGCCGGCGCCCGCAACGGTTGGGCCATCCCCATGGCAACCGATATTGCCTTTGCACTGGGCGTGCTGTCGCTTTTGGGCAATCGCGTGCCCAACGGCGTGCGCGTGTTCTTCTCGACGCTCGCCATCGCCGACGACCTCATCTCCATCGCCGCCATCGCCATTTTCTACGGCCAGAGCCCCAGTCCGTTTTGGCTGGGTGCCGCTGCAGTTGTGACCTGCGCACTTGTGTGGCTCAACAAGACTCAGCATTATCGCCTTGCCCCGTACTCGGTGCTTGGTCTGCTGCTGTGGTTTTGCATGTTTAAGAGCGGCGTGCACGCCACGCTTGCCGGTGTCATCCTGGCCTTCACCATCCCGGCCAAATGCGGTGTTAAGCTCGATAGCCTTACCGATTGGCTTGGCGAGTACCTGCCGTTGCTCGACGACCGTTACGACGACGAGGCGCACATCCTGGGCCAGCACGACTTTACCCTTTCGACCACCAAGGTCGAGCGTGTCATGCACCGTGTGACCCCGCCGCTCATCCGCATGGAGCGCCTGATCTCCACGCCGGTCAACTTTGTGATCCTGCCGATCTTTGCGTTTGTCAACGCGCAGGTTCGCCTTGTGGGCGTGGACATGAGCGTGCTGCTTACCGACCCGGTGACCCTCGGCGTGTACTTTGGCATGCTGCTGGGTAAGCCGATCGGTATCTTTGGCGTGACGTTTGCCCTGGTCAAGCTTAAGGCTTGCGAGCTGCCTCATAACGTTAACTGGCATATGATCGCCGGCGTGGGCATTTTGGGTGGCATCGGCTTTACCATGTCGATCCTCATCAGCGGCCTCGCCTTCCCGACGGCCCAGTTCGAGGTTCTGGCCGCCAAGGCCGCCATTCTTGCCGGTTCTGTTACCGCGGCCGTGCTGGGCATGATCTACATGAGCGTGGTCTGCAAGCACCCTTCGCCCAAGGACGAGTAGGAGCGCGAAAACCGGGGCCGGACATGCCCCGGATGCCCTCGTGTGAAAAAATGCCGTTTGTGAGCACTGTCACAAACGGCATTTCATTTATTTGCCATTTTTATTCCACGGTGCCGTAGACGGCGCCCCAGCCGTGGGCGGCAAGGGCCGAGTTAAGCTGGTCGCAAAGCGATTGGCGGTCGTAGTGGCCGGGCGGCAAAAGATTCACGATTTCCATGAGATCGGGCGCCAGGTCCAAGATCTCCGCCTGAACGATTAGATCCAGGCGGTCAATGGCCTTACGGTCATAAAACAAGCCGTCGACCAGACGCTGCAGGTCTCCGAACTCCTCGGCTTGAAAAGAGCCGTATTCCATACTGCCTCCTTGGATGTGCCATGCGGCTATACGGGTCATACGGTGGATATCGTAATTCATTGCGATGGACTTAATCTATCACGGCTTCATACCGTTGCGGCGGTAGCGGTCTATACTTAGACAAACTGCAACGTCCCGCTTTGCGAAAGGTCGCACCCATGCAGACGATCTACCAGAAGATGGAAACCACCGAACTCGATGCCGCCATCGAGGCTCTCAAAGCCGAGGTTGCCGAGGTCAAGGCCAAGGGCCTGGCGCTCGACATGGCGCGCGGCAAGCCGTCGCCCTCCCAGGTGGACATCTCGCGCCCCATGCTCGATATCCTCAATGCCGACGCCGATCTGCACGACGGTAACGTCGACTGCTCCAACTACGGCTGCTTTGAGGGCATCCCCTCGGCACGCAAGCTGGCGGGGGAGTTCCTGGGTTGCCCCGCCGATCAGACGCTCGTACTGGGTTCGTCGAGCCTTTTGATCGAGCACGATATCGCCGGTATGTTCTGGCGCTGCGGCTCGTGCGGCAGCGAGCCTTGGGAGGCTTATGAGGCCGCGCACGACGGTAAGAAGGTCAAGTTCCTGTGCCCGGTTCCTGGCTACGACCGTCATTTTGGCATCACCGCCGACCTGGGTATCGAGAACGTCCCCGTCGCGATGACCGGCAGCGGCCCCGACATGGACGAGGTAGAGCGCCTGGTTGCCACCGACGACTCCATCAAGGGCATCTGGTGCGTGCCCAAGTATTCCAACCCCACGGGCATCACCTTTAGCGAGGACACCGTGCGCCGCTTGGTCGAGATGCCCACGGCCGCGCCCGATTTTCGCATCTTTTGGGACAACGCCTACTGCGTGCACGACCTGTACGACGAGACCGACGAGCTCGCCAACATCTTCGATCTTGCCCGCGCGGCGGGTACCGAGGACCGCGTGGTGGCATTCGCCTCGACGTCCAAGATCACCTTCCCGGGCGCGGGCATCGGCTTTATCGGTGCGAGTCCCGCGGTCATCGCGGAGTTCTCTAAGCGCCTGAAGGCCGGTCTTATCAGCGCCGACAAGCTCAACCAGCTACGCCACGTGCGCTTCCTTCCCACCATCGAGGCGGTCAAGGAGCACATGAAAAAGCATGCCGAGTTCTTGCGTCCGCGCTTTGAGGCCGTCGAGCGCAAGCTCACTGAGGGCCTGGGCGATACGGGTTGCGCTACTTGGACGCATCCCCGCGGCGGCTACTTTGTGAGCTTTGATGGCCCCGAGGGCTCGGCCCAAAAGGTCGCCGCGCTTTGCGCCGACCTGGGTGTCAAGCTCACGCCGGCAGGTGCCACCTGGCCTTATGGCAAGGATCCGCGCGACACCAACATCCGCATCGCGCCGAGTTATCCCACGGTCGAGGACCTGGAGGCCGCACTCGACGTGCTGGTGCTGGCCGTCAAGCTCGTCGCTGCCGAGCTTGCGCGTGCCGAGCGCGCCTAACGCGCGGCTTCCCGTACTATCCGCACTTTCGATACGTAAAGGAGCGTATACATGGATTTGGGTATTTCCACCAACCCCACGCCAGAGCTCTACACCATTAAGGTAACCGGCGAGATCGATATCTCTAACGCCGATAGCCTGCGCAATGCCATCGACCTGGCGCTCGAGCAGCCCACCGAGGCCGTTGAGCTCGATTTTGCCCAGGTGAGCTACATTGATTCGACGGGCATTGGCGTGCTCGTGGGCGCCGCACACCACGCGGTCGACCACGGCAAGCGCTTTAGCTGCACCAATGTGCAGCCCCCGGTGATGCGCGTGGTCCAGCTGTTGGGTGTCGACCAGGAGATTTCGATCACCGCTGCATAATCTTTGCCCCCAAAAGGGCGTGCTGTTTGGCATATGTTTGTGATGCGCTCGGACGTTTTGGCGTCCGGGCGCTATACTTGACCGAATGAATAGACGAGTTCCGGCCGAATGGCGCGGTGCGGGCTCGACTCACATCGAGCCTTGGAGGTATGTGTGTTTGGTATTGGAGAGGGTGAGCTCGCGATCATCGTGGTCTTCGGCTTTTTGCTGTTTGGCCCGGATAAGCTCCCACAGATGGGCCGTACGATCGGCCGTGCCATCCGTCAGTTCCGCGAGACGCAGGAAAAGATGACGGCCGTTGTTCAGTCCGAGATTATCGATCCGGTGAGCGAGGCCGCATCGGCCCCGGTCAAGCCCAAGAAGGCTGCCGTCGATGATGATTCCGATGCGGACGAGGATGCCGTCGAGACGGCTGCGCCCGCAAAGAAGGAGACCTTTGCCGAGCGCCGTGCCCGCCTTGCCGCCGAGAAGGCTGCGAGCGAGGGTGCCACCGAGGGCGAAGGCGCTGCTGATGAGGCCGAGCCCGCCAAGGCCGAGCCTGCTGCTGCCGCCGCCGAGCCTGAGCCTGCTGTAGAGCCGGAGCCCGAGCCCGAGCCGGCAGAGCCCACGACGGCTGACCTCTACGCCCGTCGTCCCCGCAAGCGCAAGGCCGTCGTCGACCAGCTCGCTCGCGAGCTCGAGGCCGAGGACGACGCCGCTGCCGCCGATGCCCCGAAGGGAGGCGATGAGTAATGCCTATCGGACCTGCGCGCATGCCGCTCTTCGATCACCTGGGAGAGCTCCGTCGCCGCCTGACCATCGTGGTCGTGTCGGTGTTTGCCGCCGCCATCGTGCTGTATTTCGCCACGCCTGTGGTGCTCGACATCTTGGAAGATCCCATCCGCTCCTTTGTGCCGGACGGTAAGTTCTACATCACCACCACGCTCGGCGGCTTTGGCCTGCGCTTCTCGCTGGCCATCAAGATGGCCGTGGTCATGTGCACGCCCATGATCATCTGGCAGATTCTGGCATTTTTCCTGCCGGCACTGCGTCCCAACGAGCGCAAATGGGTCGTGCCCACGGTGCTCGCCTCGACGGTGCTGTTCTTCCTGGGTGCCATCTTCTGCTACTTCATCATCATCCCTGCGGGCTTTGAGTGGCTTATCGGCGAGACCTCGGCCGTCGCCACGGCGCTGCCCGATCTGGAGAACTACGTCAACATGGAGCTGCTCTTTATGATCGGCTTTGGCGTGGCGTTTGAGCTGCCGCTCATCATCTTCTACCTGTCCGTCTTCCACATCGTGTCCTACGCGGCCTTCCGCGGCGCCTGGCGCTACGTGTACGTGGGCCTGCTTGTGGGCTCGGCTGTGATTACGCCCGACGGCTCGCCCGTTACGCTGGGCCTCATGTATGGTGCCCTGCTCTCGCTCTACGAGATTTCGCTCGCCATTGCCCGCGTGGTCATTACCGCGCGCGAGGGCAAGGAGGGCTTGTTTGTGAGCCGTCTGGACCTGTTCTCGGACGATGAGGACGACGAGGAGTAAATCGGTATGCACGAGGTTGGCATTGTCAACGGCATACTCGATACAGTGATTCGCGCGGCGCGTGGGGCGGGGGCCTCGCGCGCCGTTTTGGTAACGCTGCGTATCGGGGATATGACCGAGGTCGTGCGCGAGGCGCTCGACTTTGCATGGGAGACGTTTCGCGATGAGGACCCGCTCACGCGCGGCTGCGAGCTTGCCGTGGAGGAAGTCCATCCACAAAGCGAGTGTCTGGACTGCGGCGAGGTTTTCGACCACGATCGTTTTCACTGTCGCTGTCCCCAGTGTGGTGGTGCCAATGTGCGTCTGTTGCACGGCCGCGAGCTCGATATCGCAAGTATCGAAATCGAAACCCCCGACGATTAGCCCGCTAGCCATCTAGTGATGGGGTATAAAGGGGCCAAAGTAAGGAGCGCTAAGTATGGCTGAGAAAACGATTGATATCGCGTCGCCGATTCTGTCGCGCAATGAGCGCCTGGCAGATCAGCTGCGACAGCGATTTAAAGAGACAAACACCTATGTGATCAATGTGTTGTCGAGCCCCGGCTCGGGCAAGACTACCGCGATCCTGGGCACCAACGAGCGTCTACGTGACAAGGCCGGCCTGCGCTGTGCCGTCATCGAGGGCGATATCGCCTCGGATGTCGACGCCATCACCATGAAGGAAGCCGGCATGCCCGCCATCCAGATCAACACGGGCGGCCTGTGCCATCTCGAGGGCAATATGATCATGGAGGCCGTTGACGCCTTCGACCAGGCTGTGGGTCTTCAAAACATCGACGTCATCTTTATCGAAAACGTGGGTAACCTGGTCTGCCCAGTCGACTTTGACCTGGGCGAAAACCTGTCCATCATGATTCTCTCGGTGCCCGAGGGCGACGACAAGCCCATCAAGTACCCGGGCATCTTCCAGCACGCCGGCGCGCAGCTGCTCAACAAGGTCGATGTGGCCCCGGCTTTCGATTTTGACATGGATAGGTATACTAAGACACTCGATGACCTCAATCCGCAGGCGCCGCGGTTTTCCGTCAGCGCGCGCAAGGGCGAGGGCATGGATGCCTGGTGCGATTGGCTCATCGGGCAGATTGAGCAAGCAAGGGCGTAAGTCGGCCGCCATACGGGCGGGCGTAGCCGCAGAGATACGAGATAGGAGCCTCTTTTGAAGCTCATCATCGCCGAGAAAAACGACGCCGCGCGTCAGATTGCCGAGCGTCTGTCCACGGGCAAGCCCAAAAAGGACAAGGTGTACAACACCGCCATCTACCGTTTTGAGTGGAAGGGCGAGGAGTGCGTGACGATCGGCCTTGCCGGTCACATCCTTGCGCCCGATTTTTGCGACAGCGTGCTGTTCGATAAAAAGCTGGGCTGGTATTCGGTCACCGAGGACGGTGAGATACTGCCGGCCGACATGCCCGATGGCCTGGCTCGTCCGCCTTACGACACCAAGCGTAAGCCGTTCCTTGCCGATGGCATTTCCATCAAGGGCTGGAAGCTCGAGAGTCTGCCCTATCTCACCTGGGCACCCGTCATTAAGCTGCCGGCCGAGAAAGAGCTCATTCGCTCGCTCAAGAACCTTGCCAAGAAGTCCGACAGCGTCATCATCGCTACGGACTTCGATCGCGAGGGCGAGCTGATCGGTTCGGACGCCCTCAACAAGGTGCGCGAGGTGGCGCCCGACTTGCCGGTCGCCCGCGCCCAGTATTCTTCGTTTACCAAGGCCGAGATCACGCAGGCCTTCGATAATCTCGTCTCGCTCGACCAGAACCTGGCCGACGCAGGCGAGAGCCGTCAGCACATCGACCTCATTTGGGGTGCGGTGCTGACGCGCTACCTGACGCTCGCCAAGTTTGGCGGCTTTGGTAACGTGCGCTCCGCCGGCCGCGTGCAGACGCCGACGCTTGCCCTGGTGGTCGAGCGCGAGCGCGAGCGCATGGCGTTTGTGCCCGAGGACTATTGGCAGATTCGCGGCATGGGTGCCGCGCAGGGCGCTGCCGAGGACGATCGCTTTAAGATCGCGCACAAGACGGCGCGCTTTACCGACAAGGATGCTGCTGAGACGGCGTACGGCCATGTTGACGGCGCTACGACGGCAACCGTCGCCGCGGTGACCAAGCGCTCGCGCAAGCAGCAGCCGCCCACGCCGTTTGCGACCACTTCGCTGCAGGCTGCCGCCGCAGCCGAGGGCATCTCGCCTGCGCGTACCATGCGCATCGCCGAGTCCCTCTACATGGCGGGCCTCATCAGCTACCCGCGTGTCGACAACACCGTGTACCCCGCGACGCTCGATCTGGGCGCTG
This sequence comes from uncultured Collinsella sp., assembly GCA_902496455.1. GTDB lineage: Bacteria > Actinomycetota > Coriobacteriia > Coriobacteriales > Coriobacteriaceae > Collinsella. The sequence continues at coordinate 2,710 of CABVAY010000036.1, read as the reverse complement.
TGGTGAGCGACCTGGCAAAGATCAACCCGGCGCTGGCGCCTGTATGCAAAAAGGTGCTCGCCGGTCCCATGAAGCCCACGCGCGGCAAGGTCGAGACCACCGACCACCCGCCTATCTATCCCACGGGCGAGGGCGATCCGTCCACGCTCGACGGCGGCCAGCGCAAACTCTACGACCTCATCGCCCGTCGCTTCCTGGCGACGCTTATGGGGCCTGCGACCATCGAGAACACCAAGCTCGAGCTCGACGTCAACGGCGAGCCGTTCGTGGCCTCGGGTGACGTGCTCGTGACCCCGGGTTTCCGCGAGGCGTATCCGTATGGACTCAAGCGCGATGAGCAGATGCCGCCGCTGGAGCAGGGCGATACGGTCGATGTGTTCGACATTAAGCTCGAGGCAAAGCAGACCGAGCCGCCCGCGCGCTACAGCCAGGGCAAGCTCGTGCAGGAGATGGAAAAGCGCGGTCTGGGCACCAAGTCCACGCGCGCGAGCATCATCGAGCGTCTGTATGCCGTGCGCTATCTCAAAAACGATCCCGTGGAGCCGAGCCAACTGGGCATCGCCATCATCGACGCGCTGTCGCAGTTTGCCCCGCGCATCACGAGCCCCGATATGACCAGTGAGCTCGACGGCGACATGACCCGCGTGGAGCGCGGCGAGGACACCGAAGAGCATGTCGTGACGCACTCGCGCGCGCTGCTGGCCGGTGTGCTCGACGAGCTGCTCAAGCACACGCAGGAGCTGGGCGACGCCATCAGCGACGCCGTCACGGCCGATGCGCGCGTGGGCGCCTGCCCCAAGTGCGGCAAGGACCTGGTTATGAAGACGAGCGCCAAGACCCGCGGCAGCTTTATCGGCTGCATGGGCTGGCCCGACTGCGACGTGACCTATCCGGTGCCGAGCGGCGTCAAGGTAAGCCCGCTCGAGGGCGAGGCGGCCGTGTGCCCCGAGTGTGGCGCGCCGCGCATTAAGTGCCAGCCGTTCCGCCAGAAGGCTTTCGAGATCTGCGTGAACCCGACGTGCCCCACCAACTACGAGCCCGACCTTAAGGTGGGCGAGTGCAAGGTGTGCGCCGAGGCAGGACGCCATGGCGACCTGATCGCGCACAAGAGCGAAAAGAGCGGCAAGCGCTTTATCCGCTGCACCAACTACGATGACTGCGGCGTGAGCTATCCGCTGCCGGCGCGTGGCAAGCTCGAGGCGACGGGCGAGACCTGCCCCGAGTGCGGCGCCCCCATCGTGGTGGTCAACACGGCGCGCGGCCCGTGGCGCATCTGCGTGAACATGGACTGCCCGACCAAGGAGAAGAAACCCGCCCGCGGCCGCAAGACCACGACTAAGGCGAGCACGGCCAAGAAGACGACGGCGGCCAAGAAGACGACGGCGGCAAAGAAGACTGCTGCCAAGAAGACGACCGTCAAAAAGACGACGGCCAAGAAGTCGACTACCAAAAAGACCGCTGCCGACAAGTAGCCGCACGGTCGAAACATCACCTAAAACAAAAACGAGCGAGGACCTCAAAATCCTCGCTCGTTTTTTATCTGGCAGTTAGGGACGTTCCTTTTCTGTCGGCAGTTTAGGAACGTCCCTAACTGCCGGCTCGGGAACGACAGAGCGCTAGTTCACCTCGACAGGCTTGGCGCCGGGATAGCGCTCCTCAAAGTCTAGGCGGTACTTATTGTCATTGGTGCCCGCCACGTTGTCGCGCGACAGCGGCGCCACGATCTCATTCTTGTGGTCCGCAGGCTTGGCGTATTTCAGGCTGATCTCCCAGGCATCACAGATTGCGTCAATGCGGTGATCCAGGTCGTCGTACAGGGCAACGATGTCTTTCCAGGAGCTGTAGTTCTTGGAGCTCGTCGGGACGTCTAGGTCCTCGACGATGTCGTAATACTGCTCGATGGTGTCCTCCGTGCGCTCGGCGACGTCGGCGAGATTTTGACGGGTGGTTCGATCTTCTTCCAGATAGCTGCCGTTGAAGTTCTGCGCGCAGCCACGGACGTAGTTGTCGAGGTCTTCGAGCAAGTCGTAGTATTCGCTCAGTCGGCGGTAGAGATTCTGCTCGGAGAGCGTTGCTTCGCCGCCATCCTCGTCGTCATCGTCATCATCGTCGTACAGGCTGTTGGGATCGCCGAGAGGCTTTAGGTCATCGTCGTCGACGTCATGGTGCAGCTTAGCTACCTCGGCAGACGTCTGCGTGGCGGCGTTGTCGAAAGGCTTGATCACAAAGAAAACGACCAGGGCGATGATGATCGCCACCAGCACAACGATAACGGCGATAAGCGGCCCGGTGCCGCTCTTTTTGGGAGCGGGGGTCTGTGGCGAAGCGGGCGCGTATGCGGGAGCCGGCTGCTGTTGGGGCGAGTCGCTCGCGACGGGTATGCGCTGCGTGGTCTCGACGGCCGCGGGGTCTGCGGCGGGGTCGGGGCGATAGGCGAGGGGGTCGTCCGCCTTGACTTGCGGCGTATCGAGGGAGCCGGTCTGCTCAAAAGCGGGCTGGCTATCGCTCGCGGTTGTTTGCTCAACAGGTGCACCGCACGAGGTGCAGAACTTGGCATTATCTGCAAGAAGCTTGCCGCACGAGGCGCAATACCGAGACATTGCCACTCCTTTCGCCACATTTCAATGCAATACGACGATTATACCCAGCGTCCAAGGTAGCGCGCACAGTCGTGGTGTAAGAAGCAAGGGAGGGCCATCGCCTAGAATCG
>CABVAY010000035.1 GCA_902496455.1 uncultured Collinsella sp. | reverse complement strand
GGCTTGACGTCGCGGACCATCTTGAAGCCCTTGACGATGTAGCTGGGGTTGTGGCAAGCGACAAAGTCGGCCTTGGTCACGTAGTACGGCGAGCGGATCGGGGAATCACCAAAGCGCAGGTGCGAAACGGTGACGCCGCCGGTCTTCTTGGAGTCGTACTGGAAGTAGGCCTGAACGTACTTGTCGGTGTGGTCGCCGATGATCTTGATCGAGTTCTTGTTGGCGCCGACGGTACCGTCGCCACCCAGACCCCAGAACTTGCACTCGATGGTGCCGGGGGCTGCGGTGTTGGGCGCATCCTCGGCCTCGGGCAGGCTCAGGTTGGTCACGTCATCGACAATGCCGATGGTGAACTCGCGCTTGGGCTCGTCCTTCTTAAGCTCCTCGAAGACAGCGAACGCGGACGCGGGAGGCGTGTCCTTGCTGCCCAGGCCGTAACGGCCGCCGACGACCTTGATGCCCGTCTTGCCAGCCTCGTAGAGAGCGGAGACGACGTCCTGGTAGAGCGGCTCGCCGATGGAACCCGGCTCCTTGGTGCGGTCCATGACGGCGATCTTCTGGACGGTCTCGGGGAGAACGTCGACAAAGTGCTTGATGGAGAACGGACGGAACAGGCGAACCTTGACCAGGCCGACCTTCTCGCCGTGAGCGTTGAGGTAGTCGATGACTTCCTCGAGCACGTCGCAGAAGGAGCCCATGCACACGACGACACGATCAGCATCGGGAGCGCCGTAGTAGTTGAACAGGCCGTAATCGGTGCCGAGCTTCTCGTTGATCTTCTTCATGTAGCCCTCGACGACGGCAGGGAGCTCGTCGTAGACCTTGTTGCAGGCCTCGCGGTTCTGGAAGAAGATGTCGCCGTTCTCGTGGCTGCCGCGGGTGTGCGGGTGCTCAGGGTTGAGCGCATGGTCGCGGAAAGCCTGGACGGCGTCCATGTCGCACATCTCGGCCAGATCCTTGTAGTCCCACATGGCGACCTTCTGGATCTCGTGGCTGGTGCGGAAGCCGTCGAAGAAGTTAAGGAACGGGGTCTTACCCTCGATGGCGGCAAGGTGAGCCACCGGCGAGAGGTCCATGACCTCCTGGACGTTGCCCTCGGCGAGCATGGCGAAACCGGTCTGGCGGCAGGCCATGACGTCGGAGTGATCGCCGAAGATGTTCAGGGCGTGGGAAGCGACGCAACGCGCGGAGACGTGGAAGACGCCCGGGAGCTGCTCACCCGCGATCTTGTACATGTTCGGGATCATCAGGAGCAGGCCCTGAGAAGCCGTGTAGGTGGTGGTCAGAGCACCAGCGCCCAGCGAACCGTGAACGGTACCGGCTGCGCCTGCCTCGGACTCCATCTCGACGACCTTGACCGGGGTGCCAAAGATGTTCTTGCGACCCTGGGCCGCCCACTGGTCGACATGGTCGGCCATCGGGCTGGACGGCGTAATGGGATAAATTCCCGCTACCTCGGTGTACGCATACGAAACATATGCGGCCGCCTCGTTGCCGTCCATAGACTTAAACTTACGCGCCATATACCCCTCTCCTCTCATATAGGTATACAGGCCCCGGCGATTGCCGGGATGTTGGCGTGATGGGATTTTCGCTGTTGCTTCCGATCATCTGGCAGGCAGACTGAGCAGCAGGTACATGGCGTGGAGAGAAAGCATGCCGAGGTGCGGGGCGGTAAATGCGCTCCACAGGCCCAGCTACCCGTCTTGCACATGGCCGAGCGCCGCAAAGGCCGCATGCCGGATGCTCCCGGGCACGCCCCGGCGATGGGAAGCGCCCGCAACGGAAATCCGCATGCGGGCTTATTGTACCCCGCCGCCAAGCCATATTTCGGCAAATATAGGCGGGCGGTAAAGGTTTACCTTAGGTGACTGCCGGGAGCAAAAATGATCCCTTGGGGACGGAGGAAAACGGATCGCCGAAGAGGTGTTCGACCCCGGCGATCCGTTTTCCTCCGTCCCCAAGGGATCATTTGGCAGGACTGGCTAGAGGGCGCCGAGGAGGATGGCGTAGGTGGTGGATTCGCCGAGTTTGAGCTCGTCGCCGGGGTTGAGCTGGGCGGAGCGGCCAGGCTCTACTTGAATACACACACTCGTGGCCCCGTTTACCACCACGGTGCCGTTAGTGGACGCCAGGTCCTCGACGTACCAGACATTTTGGTCATCGCACCACACGTGGGCATGGCGAGCCGAAACGTCATCGCCCACATCGGTGATATCGCCCTCCCCCGTCGCCAGCGCGCCGATCTCGACGCCCTGCTCGCTCGGCTGAATCCAGCGCGGGGCGCTCACCACGTAGCCGTTTTGCACGCGCAGCAGTCCCAGCGGATGCGCAGGCGCGACCTCGTGCTCGCCCGTGACCGAAGATGTGCTCAGCGAGCGTGGCGTCGACGTGGCGCCGCCACAGGTCGCATGAGCGTAGTCGATGGCATAGGTCACCGACGAGCGGACATCTGCCGAGCAGCCCACGGCGACAAACAGCACCAGAATGGCCTCGGCGCGCTCGGCGGGCATGAGTTCTGCCGCCTGGGACAGGCGATCGAGCGCGTTGCGATAGAGATTCGTGTCCTGGTGGCACTCTTCGAGCGCGCGTACCATCGGTTCACCTGCAGGACCGCACACCATATTGATCACAGCCGTGGAGTCCATGGGATTGCGCTGGCGCAGAGCCAGTTGTGACATAATACGCGCAGCCGAGGTACCGTATTCGGCAAAGTAGCGCTGCTGAAGCGTGCCGACCGGCGCGCGAACGATAAAGCGGGAAACCCAAGAGCGATCGGCGGCTCGGCTCTGCGGGCTGCGGCCGTCGGCGAGCGGACGGGACGAAAGCACCAAGCCGCACAGCTCGATATGGCTCAGATGCGCCGCGCGCTTAAAGATGTCAAACATGGCCCCGCATGGGGTGAGCTCAACTTGAGATGCCATGACCTAGGCCTCCTTGGTCGCAGAGATAGTGTCGGATACTTCGGCCGGCCCGCCAAAGGCGCGAGCAGCCGCGGCTCCGCCGGCAAGTGGGGTCGCCGTCTGGGTTTTTGCGCGCCGCGGCGCCGCGACGGGAAGCTCAAAGGCAAACCCCATCGCCAGCAAAAACCACGTGAGCGCATAGGTTGCAATTAAGGCGGCAACGAAGCCACTCGCTACGGCGCGCTGGGAAAACACGATGCATGCAACCGCGATCAGCACCGGAACCTCGCAGGCAGAAAGCGCCAGCACGCCATGCAGGAACCCCGTGCGACGATCGTGCGCCATGGCACCGACGGCAATACCCGCCATGCCCGGCAGTGCCAGCGCGAGCGCGGCGACGATACCCGGCAGCGTGCCGGACCACGAAATGTGCCCCACGGCAACCGTCATACGAGCACCCGACGCCAGCAGCGCCGCCGAAACCACCACAACGGCCCACACGAGGCCACAAACAGCCGCCGCACCGATCATCGCCGTGCGACGAACCGCGCGGCCGGACGCATCCATGGGGCACGGCGTGAGCGGCTCGCCGCGGAGCGAACGACCGACATTTTGCGCATAGTGGTCACAAAACGCCGAGAGCGCCGCCTCGACCGCCGCCGGCTCGGGACAATCTTTTTGATGGCTGGACAGACAGGCCATCACCACGTCGAACAGCTGGGCATCGACAAACGCCAGCGCATCGCGTAGCTCTTCGGAATCCGGCTCAAGCCCTAGCTGCTGGGCCTGCTCGGCCGCGGCGAGCGCCACATCGGGCTCACGACGAAGCAGCTGAGTCAAATCACAACCGGGCGCATGGGCACCAATGGGATAGTCGGGCCGCGTGTCCATCTTGAGACGATAGGGGCTGGCGATGTCGCGCGTCTTTTTGCGCGAACCCGAGGTGCCCGAAGTGCCCGGCGCGGCTTCGTATGGCGCGACGCCGGCAATGAGCTCGTAAACCGTGCTTGCCGCGGCGTATACGTCAATCGCCGGCGACATACGCAAAGCGCGCAGGTCGGGAATATCGTCGGTGAGCATCTCGGGCGGGGCATAGGCAACCGTCGCGCGACGCAGCGTGGCATAACGCTCCGTAAACGACGCCTTGCCGCCGGTACCGGCCACGGCCGACGCAGGCTCAAGCGCCAGCGACGAGCCAAAGTCAATCAGGCACAGGTCAAAGGTGCCCTCGGCAAGCTGCCGGTCAAGCGGCAGACGCGCCGTGCGCACCATAATATTAGCGGGCGAGATATCGCGATGGACAAAGCCCTCGCCCACCAGACTCATACGGCAGAGCAGATCGAACAGGTCGCGACCCAGACGCGCCGCCACAAGCGGCGACAGGCGTCCGGCATCGTCCACGGCAAGTCGCGAACGCAAGCGGGCAAGCGTCTCGCCCTCGACCCATTCCATGACAATTGCAGGCACACCGTCGACCTCGCCCCAGCCATAGAGGCGGGGAAAGCCCTTAAGGCCCGAAAGGGCGCGATGGCATTCGTATTCCTCGCGAAACGCCGCCTTGAACTTGGCGACTAGCGCCTCGTGAGCGGCATCGTCATCAAACTCATCGCGCGTCGGCAAGATGAGCTGCTTGAGTGCCACGGCCTCGCCTTGGGCGTTGACAGCACGCGTCACGCGGCCGATACCGCCACGGCGCATGGTGGCATCGTCGGCAAACAGCATCGTAAAACGACGCAGATAGGCAGGCAGTTCGTCCTGACCGAGCGCAATGGCCGGCTCAAACCCGTCGACACGCGCCAGGCGCAGGCCGACCATGGGATCGCGACCGAGCGATTGTGGTGTGGTAGATGCAAGATCGGTCATCATAGGGCAAGCGCCGCCACGTTATTGTTGAAGTTACCGAGCGCGACGTCATCATCGCCGTAATGGCCGACCCATTGACATAGGTTGGTGTAACAGCCCCACAGATTGGCATACTGCTGATACCACTTTGACCGGGGCGAGAATGTCTGACGACCGAACTCGGCTCGAATGACAAACATCTCCCCGACCAGGCTGTCGCACGGCCTGGGATCTCCCGTAGAGTTATAGGTCGAGACCACGTCATTGGCACGAGAAACATAGCCGTCGAGCACGTTGTACTTGGTCACAAGCCAACTGTGAATGCTCTCTTCTTCAGCAGCGGAAAGGCCACCGGAGTTTGCATCGTTGTCAGTGTTGCCGCCCGTCGAGCCGCCGTTTCCAGACCCTCCGGTAGAGGAACCCGACCCAGAGCCGCCGCCCGAACTCGATGAATCCGAGCCGGAGCCAGAAGTATCCGAGCTACCGGGCTTTCCGGACTGCTGGGCGTCCTGCTCCTTCTGCTGCTCGACCTTATTCACCGTTGCCGCCACGCTATTGTTGGACAACCGATCGATGATCTTGGTGTTGGTGAGCACGATGGTTTTGCCATTGGCAAGCGTGACTTCGTTGTCCGGGGCCTCGGCGCCGTCCGCATCGTCGGTGCCAAACACAATATGCGCGACCACACTTGCCCAAGCATATCCAGTCGTGGTACCCAGATCACTTTTGACCTCATGCCCCACACGCGGTTCGCGTGCGGCATGCGCCTGCATCATGGACGGCACGGTCATGCCATAGGCAGAAACGCCAGCTATGACCAGCACCAGCGAGCACGATAGCAGTGCGTACGCCCGCGGCGCCAAGCCCAGTCGGCGTCGCATGCGCACCGCGGCGCCGCGCTTTGTCTGAGTGCCACCGGGCCGCATGCGTTCTCCTCCAAGAAAAACACGCCGCTCAGAAGCGGCGCATTCATTCGAATCCATATTTGAGTGTATCAGCGAACCCAAAAGGTTGCGCAACGAATGGGCAAATTAAGGATGCGAGCGGAAGCATCCATGCGATAAGCGGATACGAAGCATCTTTGTTGCACAACAAACTCACAGTCGCACGGGGAAATTATGACCACCCCGTGAGTCGCGAGGAAAACATACAGCAGGAGCAGGCTCGCCACCTAAATCGCGCGACGGGCCTCTATGGCGCGGCCAAGCGTAAGCTCGTCGGCATACTCCAAGTCGCCGCCCACGGGGAGGCCGCTTGCCAGACGCGACACCTCGACGCCCAACGGCTTGATGGTACGGGCCAGATAGCTCGCCGTGGTCTCGCCCTCGATGTTGGGGTTGGTGGCGATGATGACCTCATGGATGTCCTCGCGGCCCAGACGCGCCAGCAGCTCGCGGATGTGCAACTGCTCGGGACCAATCTTGTCCATGGGGCTGATCACGCCGCCCAATACGTGGTAGAGGCCGTGGTAGCTGCCCGTGCGCTCGATCGCCTGGACATCGCGCGGCTCGCCCACCACGCAAATGCGAGTGGTATCGCGCATCGGGTCCTGGCAGATGGAGCACTCGTCGGCCGTGGCGTAGTTAAAGCAGCGGCTGCAAAAGTGGACCTCCTGCTTGACCTCCAGGATGGCCTCGGCCAGGCGGCGCGCCTCCTCGGCGTCGGCCTCCAACAGGTAATAGGCGATGCGCTGGGCCGACTTGGGACCAATGCCCGGCAGACGGCCCAGCTCATCGAGCAGTTTTTGCAGACTGTGGTTGGCACTCATATATATGCGTGTCTTAGAACGGCATGCCCGGGATGTTGAGGCCGCCGGTGATGGCGCCCATCTGCTTGTTGGCGAGCTCGTTGACGCCGCGGACGGCCTCGTTGACGGCAGCCATGATCATATCCTGCAGCATATCGACGTCCTCGGGATCGAGCGCATCGGGATCGATGGTGAGGTTGACGAGCTCCATCTCGCCGTTAACGGTCACCTTGACCATGCCGCCGCCGGCAGAGGCGTCGACGGTCTGGGACTTGAGGTTCTCCTGCGCGGCGGCAAGCTGCTCCTGCATCTTGCGAGCCTGCTTCATCATCTGCTGCATGTTCATACCGGCCATGATGGCTCCTTTACGTGCGGCCGCACGCCGAGCTGCAAGGGCAGCCGGAGCACGGCGGGACTTTCAAACTCAAAAATCGTACCACGGCGCGCGGCGAGAGAGCGGGGCGGACGTGTTACCTCAGTCGATATACATGTCCTCCAATACAAACCGCACTCAAAGATTATGCAAGGTCGAATTATGCAAGGTTGCATAATATCGCACACTCAATCTAGTAGAGCCGAATCCGGCATTTCATGTGCGCCACTAAATAGCTAAATGCCGAACCGCTGCTCGAGGCGGCGCACATGGCGGCAGGGTATAATTTGATTGCCATAGATAGTAATTTGGAGGTGCCCCATGAATGCCCCCAACGCGCTCCAAAACATCCGCTCAAAACACCCCGTTGCATATGTGGTTCTCTATCTCTTTGTCGGCTGGGCATTGCTGGTTGTCATCACCCATGCCATAGCTTTTGGAGCAGAACTGCTGATAGCCAGCTCGGACCAGCCCGTCGTCAAATGGGAGACGACCGATGAGTGCACCGACGGAACCCGAACCGTCTACTACAACAGCCCGTCCCTCTATCAAGAGTTCAAGGTCAAGATAAAGGACTTCAAGATTGTCGATGCCGAGCTAGGCGTTTATTTGGCAATCGGAGCAACCATTAACGCCGAGCAAGTCGAGTACACGGACAGCCATGCGACGTATCGTATCGACCTCAGCATCCTAGGCCGACCGTCACGTACCTGTCTGCTCGAATGCGATGTACACGGCACCACACTACACATGTCCGAAATACAGATGCGCCCGGACAAAGAGACCTCTTCGTGAGCAGTATACCCGACCGCACGGTTACTCCACCGGTTTGAAAATGGTGGCCTGGCCGAAGACGTTGCGGATGAGGGCTTTGGCCTCATCCTCGGTCTGCGGGATGCTCGGGGCTGCGCCCTGGTGGCCGAAGGGACTGCCGGCGCCGGGGTTGGACTCCCAAGGGGCAGCGGGGGCGTCATCGCTTGCGGGAGCGGACGTCGCAGCTGCGGGAGCCGCGGCTGAAGCGGCGGGCTTGGGCGCGGACGCCGCACCCGGCACGTCGAACGGGGGCAGATCATCCCCACCGGCATCGGCAGCAAAACCGCCGACCATGGCATCGTCGTAGGGCACCCGCTCGGATTCCCACGGCGCAGCCTGCGCAGACGGCTGAGTCTTGGGAGCGGACGCGCGCTCGGGCGCACGGGGTGCGGGCTCGGTCGGGAGCTTGCCCGTGGCAGGAGCGCCGGCAGGGTTGTCGGAGCGCAGCCAGGGGGCCTTGGCCAGGTCGGATGACTTGGGCGCAGGCGCGGCAGCGGACCTGGACGCGGGGATCGGAGCAGCCGGTTTGGGCGCAGCGGGTTCAGGCGCCGACGGGGTCGGTGCCGCTACCGGTGCCGCTTTTGGCTGCGGCGCGCTGGCGCTCGAGGATACAGGGGCCGCCGAGGACACGGGTTGCGGGTCCGCAGATACCGCAGCCCGTGCAGATGGAGAATGCTCCTCATGTTGAGGAGCCGGCGTGCCACCTCCATCCAGGACGTAGTCGACGGTGCGACGACCGAAGACCGCGCAGACCGTCGGCAGGACCACCGACTGCGTGTCGGCGCGACCGAGCATCTTGATGGCAAAGGTCGAGCCCGCGGGGAACGAGACGGTAAGCTTGGAGCCGTCGTCGGCCGTGGCGCGGGCGTTGAGCAAAAGCCCTGCGTAGGAAGCCTGACGCGCCTTGACACGCTCGACAACCTCGGCCCATTTGCGCTGGAGCTCACCGGCGTCCTCGACCGCGGGGGTCTCGGCAGTACCGGCGACGGCAACCTGGGCGGCGTTGTTGGGCTTGGACACCGGCACGGTCGATGCAGCAGGCTCGGGAGCCGGAGCCGCAACGGGTTGAGGTGCAGGCGTTACAGGTTTGGGCGCGGGAGCCGGAGCCGCAGACTTGGACGCAGACTGGGCAGCCGGAACAGCAGCGCCGCGGTCCCAAGGCATGCCACCCTGATGCACGGACGTAGCAGCGGGGGCGGCGGTCGCCGTGGGAGCAGCAGCTCGGGCACCCGAAATCAGCGTCGGCTGTTGTGTCGTCGCAGGTGCAGCCGCGACAGCTGTAGGCGCGGCGGCCTGAGCAGCAGCCACGCTCGCCGGCACGGCGCCGTTGGCGACCATGGTCTCCAAGCGTGCCACGCGCTCGGCCAGGGCTTCAATCGTCAAATCGGCCTCGGGACGCGCCAGACGCGTGCAGGCGATCTCGAGCACCAGGCGCACGTCGCTCGCGCCCCTCATCTCCAGCGCGGCATCGTCGAGCACCGTCAGCACGCGGGCCAGACGGTCGGCCGGATGCTCGCCAAAGGCAGCAGCCTCGGCAGCAAGCGTCTCGGCCTGCTCGGCCCCGCCCTCAAACAGCTCGGCACGGGCACCGGCAACGCAGGCCACATACACGTCGCGCACGTGCGCCACCAGGTCGCGCGTCAGCTCAAGCAGGTCATTGCCCTCCTCGACCTGCGCGCGAATGAGCCCATAGAGCTCAGCAATATCACGCTCGGCGATGGCGCGGGCAAACTCGCCCAGGATCTGGTCCGAAACCTCGCCCAAAAGTGAGCGGGCATCGTCCGCGTGCACGGCTCCGTTGCCAAAAACGCTCAGCTGCTCCAGTGTGGAAAGCGCGTCGCGCATGCCGCCCTTGGCATGGCGCGCCACGATGGCCAGCGCCTCGTCGTCGTAATCGAAGCCCTCCTGCTCACACACGTAGGACAGGCGATGTTCGATATCCTCGTTGCCGATGCGGTGGAAATCGAAGCGCTGGCAGCGCGAGAGGATGGTCTCCAGAATCTTTTGCGGATCGGTGGTGCACAGCACGAAGATCACGTGCGCCGGCGGCTCCTCGAGCGTCTTGAGCAGCGCGTTGAACGCCGCCGTCGTGAGCATGTGAACCTCGTCGATGATATAGATCTTGTACTTGCCGCGCACCGGGGCAAAGTTGACGGAGTTGATGATCTCCTCGCGCACATTGTCCACGCCCGTGCGGCTTGCGGCATCGAGCTCGTAGACATCGGGGTGGTTGCCCTCGGCGATGAGCTCGCACTCCTCACAGGTGCCGTCGGGCATGCAGCCGCTTGCGCCCTCGGCGCGCGCCGCCTCGGCGTTGCGGCACAGTAGCGCCTTGGCAAGGATGCGCGCCATGGTGGTCTTGCCCGTGCCGCGCGGTCCGCAGAACAGGTACGCGTGGGACAGGCGCCCCTCGGTGATGGCGTGCTCGAGCGTCGAGACGATATGCTGCTGGCCCACCACGGAGTCGAAGGTGAGCGGGCGATACTTTCGATACAACGATTCCATGGGTGCTCCCCCGGGTATACTGAGTCTTGTTGCCGCGACGGCCATGCGGTCGCACGGCATACTGCACTCATAATAACCCGTACGGCGAGCCCGCCGCGATAGGAGTCCAAAGAGCATGGCAGACGCAGAGAGCAACCTCGTTCCCTCCGAAGCAGCCGACCAGGTCGAGGTCGCGCTCGAGGAGCAGGCCGCAGCCGACGACGGCATCCTGTACCTCAACGAGTATCAGTACGAAAACGACCTGGTCACCGACTTCGCCCGCCTGGTCGCCTCGCCCAGGCGTCGCGGCTCGCTGTATGTCGCCGCGGCATTTGCCGCGCTGCTCGGCATTGGCATGCTGGTGGCCGGCGGCAACTGGATCAAGTTCGGCGTCGTCCTGATCGTATTCGGCGCCTTTTTGGCCTGGTGGAGCAAAAACCTGCACCACACCCTCGCCCGCGACTTTATCGACGCCGTCGAGGCAGACGAGTCCATGGGTGGCCGCTATCGCCGCGTCGCTGCCAACAAGGACGGCCTGATGGTATGGGGCAAGAGCGGCAAGTCGCAGTTCTTCCCGTTTGACAAGCTCGACCACGTACTCGACGGCGAGCGCATCTTTGTGGCCATGTTCGCCGACCAGGGCGTGACAATCCCTAAGGACACCTTTGTCCGCGGCGATGCCGAGCAGTTTGGTCCCTTCCTTAAGGCGCGCATCAACAAAAAGCTCCGCATCGAGACCAAGAAGAAGAAAATGAAGGCCGAGAAGGCCGCAGCCGAGGCCAAGCAGGGCGACAAGGCCGACAAGCCCCAGGACAGCAAGGGCAAGCAGCGCAAGCAGAAGAAGAATAAGAAGAAGCGCTAAGGCCAAGCCAGACAGGCAACCTCGCATCCCGCCATCCTCCCTATGCACTCGAGCGTGCTACACTAGCAGCATCTATGCCACCGCGAATGGCTCGGCCCCGCGCCCGCCGCTCGCAAACGAACTTTAAACGCACGAGGGTTGGCCATGCCGCTTTTCTCGCAACATACCGCCCGGTTCTCGCCGGACGTTCCCTTGGAGGGCACCAGCTCTCGCGAGCTGCTCAAGCGGTACCAACCGCTCGAGACGCTTGCGACCGGCGGTTTTGGCTCCATCGAGATCTGCCGCGACACGCACCTGCGCCGTCGTGTGGCCATTAAGCGCATCCCCCTCACAGACGGCGCCGGCATGCCCGCCAGCGACATCATGGATGTGCTGCGCGAGGCGCATACCGCCGCCATGCTTCAACACCCCAATATCGTGCAGGTTATCGACTTTACGCACGACACCGCCTATGCCTACCTGGTCATGGAGTATGTCGACGGCATGTCGCTGGCCGAGTTTTTGCATCGCGTGGACGGCCACTCGCTCACCTTTGACGAGGCTGCTGCCATTGCCGACGCGCTGGGTCAGGCACTCACCTTTGCCCATGCAAACGGCGTGCTTCATCTGGACATAAAGCCCGCCAATGTGCTTATCGACCATTCGGGCAATGTAAAGCTCACCGACTTTGGCATGGCGCGGCTGTCGTCTGCCGGCGGCTTTGGCGGATCGCGCGGCGGCACCATCGGCTACATGCCGCCCGAGCAGCTCGATATCGAGACCGGCACGGTCGACGAGCGCGCCGACGTCTTTGCCCTTGCCTGCGTTATCTATGAGGGCTTGTGCGGCAGCGCTCCCTTTATGGCGGCCACGCCCGCCGACTCGCTCGGTCGCATCATCGGCGGTGCCACCTACCCTAGCGAGCTCATCCCGCACTTTCCCCCGGGAGCCGAGGCTGCGCTCATGAGCGCCCTCTCCCCCATGCCGCAAGACCGCCCCAACAGCATCGAGGCATTTTGCGACCAGCTGCTCGCCGGCTTGGGGAGCATGCGCGAGGGCCGTCGCAGCTTGGAGCAGATGGTGGGCGAGCTTTCGGATGATGAGTGCGCGGCAGATGATATCGAGCCATCGAGCTACGAGGACGACACCATCGAGGTCGACCCCGCACTTGGCTGGGCGGGCACGCGCTGGGGCCGCGCGCGCAACTACACCATGCGCGCCATCTCGGCTCTCTCGTGTGGAGCCTTTAGCTTCTTGCTTATGCAGACAGCCGGCGTCGCCGCGCTTCCCGGCTTGGTCGTCGCGGCCATCGCGATCGGTGCGGCGGCCGGCCTGGCCCCGCAGATCGGCTCGGCCATCTCGGCCGTGGGCTTTTTGGTGCTCATGGCCAACGCCACCATGCAGGCGCAGGGCATCCTGTCGATGCTGCCGGTCGCGGTCATGTTTTCCGCCGCCATGTCCGGTTGGTGGATTGCCTGGGGACGCACCGAGGCGGCTGCGAGCGCGGCGCTCACCTGCGCGCTTGCGCTGGGTTGCCTAACCGGCGACGCCCTCCTTGCCGCCGGAGCCGCCGGGGGCTTCGCGGCGTTTTGGCTCGCTCCGGCAAGTGCCGCGGCGGCTACGGGCATGGGCGCACTCTTTGCCCGCCTTGCCGCAGCAGCCCTCTCTGCGGGAGGCGTACTGGGGCTTAGCAGTGTCGCCGTAGCGCTGGGAGACGCGCTCCTTCTCGCTGCAATCGTGCTGGTTTCAGCAACGGCCGCGGCAACATCGCTGCTGCTCAACGCTCATGCCAAGCGCGCCGAGCAGGGATCGAACCTTGCCGCCATCGTCGCAATTGCCGTCGCCGGCATTGGCTCGGCCGTATCGTTTTGTCTTGCACACCATATGGAAATTGCCAGCCTTGCGAGCCCGGTCGTCGCCAAGGCGGCGGTTGCGGGAATCCTATCCTCTATAATCGTTGGGATATGCCTTTATTTGCTCGGATACCAAAGAACCTATACGGAGAGTGATCTTTCGTGAACTTCCTGAACATCTTCGAGGACCACGTGGCCGGCATCTTCGGTGCCACCCGTGCCCCGTTCTCCTTTAAGAAGCTTGCCAAGCAGGCCGCTCGCGACATGGAGGATCAGACTCTGGTGATCAACGGCGTCAACACCGCGCCGGCACTCTATACCATCCTGATTGCCGCCGACGACGACCCCATGCTCGCCCCGTTCTACCCCGAGCTTTCGCGCGAGGTCCGCGAGTTTGTGAAAGCGCAGGCCGAAAAGCGCCGCTACGTCTTTGTCGGCGAGCCCCTCGTTCGCTTTATGATCGACCCGCAGCTGCGTGCCGGTAAGTTCTCGGTCTTTGCCGAGAACGTCGACGCCCCCACGCTCGGTCGTCTGTACGAGGAAGAGCGCGCTTACCAGAATGGCCTGGGTCAGAACAACTCGGCCGCAAGCCGCGCCGCCAGCGCTCCCCGCGCCGGCAAGCAGCAATTCGCCGCTCCGCAGCAACAGCACCCCGCCGCCATGCCCCAGCAGCCGTCGCCCCGTGCCGCCGCTCCCGACCCGCTCGCCGTGGCCGATCCCTTTGCGCCCAATGTGCCCGATCCCGCCGCCGCACCCATTCCCGTGCCCCAAACCGTCTCGCGCGACGCGCTTGCCGGCATGGGTGGAGCCGCCGCGACCGGCGCCGCCGTGGGCCTTGGCGCCGCAACCAGCATCGCCTCCAACATGGCAAGCCCTCGCGCCCCGCAGCGTCCGCTTGCCCAGCTCGTCGACGTCGTGAGCGGCGAGAGCCACAGCATCACCTCCGCACAGGTGACCATCGGTCGCGAGCGCTCGGTTTCTGACATCGCCCTGCGCGACCCCAACGTGTCGCGCCGTCATGCCCAGCTCACCTTTACCGGCTCGGACTGGTCGATCGAGGACCTCAACTCCACCAACGGCACGCTCGTCAACAACCGCCGCATCACGCGCTGCCCGCTGCGCAACGGCGACCTGCTGACGTTTGGCCTGAGCACCTTTGAATTTAGGGGATAGTCGCTTATGAACATCGATATCGTCCTTTTTGCAGGCCGCATCGTCCTGGTCGCCCTGCTCTACATCTTCCTGTTTGCCGTTATGAAGACCGGCGTGGGGCTCGTCCGCGGCCAGCGCCGTGACTCGGCCATCTGGACGATCGATGTGGACAAGGGCCCGCGCGGCATCCGCGGCATCCACGTGGATATGCTCGGCCCCGTCATCGTCGGCCGTTCGCCGTCGTCAGACATCTGCATCAACGAACCGTTTGTCTCGGCCTCGCATGCACGCTTTTCGCTGCAGGGCCCGGCACTTATTATCGAGGACCTCAACTCGCTTAACGGCACGCTCGTCAACGGCCGCCAGCTGGTGGAGCCCGCAACGCTGCGCGAGGGCGACGAAGTCCAGATTGGCGACGTGGTCATGAAGGTGAACCGTCGATGATCGACGAGGAGAACAAGTCCGCAAACATGCCCGAGACGTCGGCTGCCCCCGCAGCCGCGCCGGCTCATGCCGCCCCGGCGGGCCCTGCGCCCGTGGAGCCCGAGGACACTGTGTTCTCCCTGCCTCTTTCGCATGTGACGCAAGAATATCCGACATTGACCGACGACGAGGATGTCGAGGACAACGCTGACGGCGGCACCGCCCCCATCGGTGTGCACGCCGCTGCCGAGCAGCCCGCGGTCCCGCAAGACACGCCCGCACCGGCTCACTTTGCCGAACCCGTCGCCACGGCGATTACCGAGAGCTCCGCGGTATTTGCGGCTCCCGAGCCCGCAGCACCGGTGTTTCCCGTAGCTCCAGCACCCGCCGCAGCGCCCGAACCCGCATCTGCACCGGAACCTGCGGCGACTCCCTCCCCCGCGGTCGCATCGGCGCCCGAGGCCATGCAGCCTGTGGCCGAAGACGTGCCCGCAGCAAAGACGGAGGATGTCTCCCAGCCCCGCAGCACGCCCGCGCCCGCGCACCTCGCGACGCCCGAGCCCGCAGCCGTCGCCCCGCAAGACGACGAGCCTGTCGACCGTACAACCGAAGAACCCGCCACGCCTAACGCTGACGACCCAAGCAACGATGCCGACACCGTCTCGCCCGGCGATACGGCCGAGATTGACGTTGCCGCCGTGGAGGCCAAACTTAAGGACCCCGGCTCGACCATGAGCTTTGAGCCGCTGACCGACGAGCGCATCGAGACCGACTCGACCTACGACGCCGGCACGACCACGCAGCTCATGTGGGGCGCCCGCTCCGATGTTGGCTGCGTGCGCCCGCATAACGAAGACTCCTATCTGGTGCAATCGCCGCTCTTTTGCGTATGCGACGGCATGGGTGGCCACGCCGCCGGCGAGGTAGCCTCCTCCATCGCCGTCGAGACCATTGCCAAGACAGCGCCGCAGGCAGCCGACGCCGCACGACTGGCGGCCGCCGTCGAGGCGGCAAACGCCGCGGTCATCGAGGCTGCGCTCAACGGTTTGGGCAAGCCCGGCATGGGATGCACGGCCACCTGCGCCTACATCGAAAACGACACGCTCGCCATCGCCCACGTGGGCGACTCGCGCGCCTATCTGCTCCACGAGGGCACGCTCATCCGCGTGACCCGCGACCACTCCTATGTGGAGGAGCTCGTGGATGCCGGCGAGATTACGGCAGACGAGGCGCGTGTCCACCCCAACCGCTCGGTCATCACCCGCGCGCTGGGCTCGGATCCCGCCATGTATGCCGACCACTTTACCCTGCATATCGAAGAAGGCGACCGCCTGATCCTGTGCTCGGACGGCCTGTCGAGCATGATTCCCGATAGCGATATCGAAAACATCGCCACACAGTCCTCGACCGCGCAGATTTGCGTCGACAACCTTGTTGACGCGGCACTGGTCGCCGGCGGGCACGACAACGTCACCGTGGTTGTCGTTGACCTGGTTGACGATGGCGTCATGCGCGAGGCAAAGCGCGTCCGCCGCCGCAACATCACCATTGCCGCCGTCCTGGGCATCGCTTTTGTGCTGGCGGCAGCCATCTGGGCCTACGCGGGCATCACCGGCTCGTACTACCTGGGCACCTACAAGAACACCGTCGCGGTCTACCGGGGCATTCCCGGCAAGCCGCTCGGCCTTAAGCTGCACTGGCTCGAGAGCACGACCTCCATCGAGCTGTCCGACCTGCCCGAAGACACGCAAAATCGCCTGAAGGCGGGTATTCCGCAGACGGGCATCGACGATGCGCAGGACACCATCTCCAAGTACCGCCATCAGATCGACGAGGAGCAGACCCGTCAGGTGATCGACGCGCAAACGATCCGCAATAACACCGATCAGAGTTCGACCTCCGAATCGGATTCCGAGAAAACCGCCGAACAGTCCGCCGAGGCCGAAGCCTCCGATAAGAATTAGAAAGGGAGTGCCGCTTATGAGTCGCCGTAATACCGAACTGCTCTTACTCATCGCCTCGGCGTTCCCCGTCATCCTGCTGTATGCGATGTACGTGCTCACCGCAGGCGCCGCCATCTCGTTTGAGACACTTGCCGTTCCAATCGGTCTCTTTGCCGCCTTCGCCGCGGCGCATATCGCCGTGCGTATTCTGGCACCCGGCGCCGACCCGGCCATCCTGCCCATCGTCTTTGTGCTTTCGGGCATTGGCATCACGTTTGTGACGCGCTTGGCGCCCACACTCGCCATCTCGCAGCTCGTCATCCTGTTTATCTCGGTGGCGCTGATGGTAGGTACGCTTGCGCTGATCAAAAACCTCGACGTGGTTATGCGCTACAAGTACACCTTTGGCATCATCGGCATCATCTTGCTGATGCTGCCCATCTTTATCGGCACCACGATTTCGGGCTCCAAACTATGGATTCGCATCGCCGGCTTTACCATTCAGCCCGGCGAGTTCGCCAAGGTCTTTATCGTGCTGTTCCTGGCCGGTTACCTGGCCGAGAATCGCGAGCTGCTCTCTATCTCCAACCGCAAGATCTTGGGTCTTAAGATTCCGCGCCTGCGCCTGCTGCTTCCGCTGTTCGCAGTCTGGGGCGTTTGCCTGCTCGTCGTCGTCTTCGAACGCGACCTGGGCTCGGCCCTGCTGTTCTACACCATCTTCTTGCTGATGCTCTACGTTGCCACGGGTCGCTTCTCATATGTCATCATCGGCCTTGCGCTCTTGGCCGTGGG
The DNA here is from genome assembly GCA_902496455.1 of uncultured Collinsella sp. Lineage (GTDB taxonomy): Bacteria > Actinomycetota > Coriobacteriia > Coriobacteriales > Coriobacteriaceae > Collinsella. Next base: position 4,399 of record CABVAY010000035.1, on the reverse strand, counting down.
GGCCGTGGGCGCCTACAAGTTCCTGTCGCACGTCCAGGTGCGTTTCCAGGTCTGGGCCGATCCCTTTAAGGACGCGCAGGGCCAGGGCTATCAGATTGTCCAGTCCCTCTTCTCGCTGGCCGACGGCGGCCTTGTTGGCGTCGGCATTGGCAACGGTATGGCCAATAACATCCCCGTCGTCGAGTCCGACTTTATCTTCTCGGCTATCGGCGAGGAGATGGGCCTTTTGGGCGGCGGCGCCGTTCTTATCCTGTTTATGCTCTTTGCCGTGCGCGGCCTCACCACGGCAGCCCGTGCCAAGTCCGACCTTGCCGCTTTTAGCGCTACCGGTCTTACGGCCGCTATCAGCTTCCAGGCTTTCTTAATCGTTGGCGGCGTAACCCGCCTAATCCCGCTGACCGGCGTCACCCTGCCCTTTATGAGCCAGGGCGGCTCCTCGCTGCTGGCAAGCTTTATCATCGTCGCGCTTTTGCTGCGCGCCGGTGACGAGGCAACCGGTCGCGAGGCCGAGCTCACCGGCACCGGCACCATGGCCGCCATCACCGACGACCAGGTCGCCTCGGCGGCCTCCCCGACCGGCACGCGCTTCGCCACTTCGTCTTCGTATGCCCGTGGCAGTCACTCCGCCGCCTCGCGCATGCGCCGTCGTCTGCTCGACACGCCCGAATCCGGCGTACTCGGCCGCGTGGCGCTCGCCAATCGACTGACCCGCGCCGTGTTCGCCTTTACGGCGCTGTTCGCCATCCTTATCGGCAACCTCACCTATGTCCAGGTCATCAAGGCCAAGGACTATCAGGACATGCCGACCAACAACCACACCATCGCCCGCTCCAAGTACATCCAGCGCGGCTCCATCATCACGTCCGACGGCGTGACGCTGGCCGAGTCGCTGCAGCAGGAGGATGGCACCTACGCCCGCTCCTACCCCAACGGAAACATGGCCGCTCACGTGGTGGGCTATGTAAGCCAGCAGTACGGCACCGCGGGTGTCGAGAGCGTCATGAACGACACGCTCACCGGCTCCAAGGATTACTCCAGTTGGAACAACGCCCTCGCGTCGCTCGCAGGCCAAAACCAACCGGGCAACACCGCCAAGCTCACCATCGACTCGCGCATCCAGACGGCTGCCGAGCAGGCGCTCAAGGGCTTTAAGGGCGCCGTGGTGGTCATGGATCCGCGCACCGGTGCGGTGCTCGCATGCGCCAGCTCGCCCACCTACGACAACACCAACATCGATGCCCTGATGCAGTCGGGCGGTGGCGAGGACGGCTCCATGTACGACCGCGCCATGAACGCGCTCTACACCCCGGGCTCCACGTTTAAGGTCGTCACACTTGCCGCGGCGCTCGAGACCGGCACCGCCAGCCTTACGAGCACCTACAAGGCGCCCAGCTCCATGGATATCGGCAACGCGCCGGTCACCAACTATGCCAACGAGAGCTACGGCACCATCAGCCTGCAGCAGGCCTTTGCCGTATCATCCAACGTCGTCTTTGGCCAAGTTGCCACCGAGGTCGGCGCCAACTCCCTCGTCCAGTTTGCCAACGCCTTTGGTTACGGCCAAAAGCTCGGCCAGGACCTGACCACCGCGGCTTCCATCATGGCCGACCCCTCGCTCATGACCGAGTGGGAGACCGCCTGGGCAGGCGCCGGCCAGCCCGTCGGCATGGACCACACGCCAGGCCCGCAGACCACCGTCATGCAAAACTGCGTGATAGCGGCGGCCATTGCCAACAGCGGCGTGGTCATGGACCCGTTCTTCGTGGCCCAGGTGCTAGCCCCCGACGGAACCGTGGTCAAGACCACGCAGTCCCGCTCGCTCGGCCAGGCCGTCAGCGCCACCACGGCCGAGCAGGTCAAGCAGGCCATGCTCGCGGTTGTCCAGTCCGGTACCGGTACCGATGCCCAGATTCCGGGCGTTAAGGTCGCCGGCAAGACCGGTTCGGCCGAGACCGGCGGCACCAACGTCAACTCGATGTTCGTCGGCTTCGCACCTTACGATTCACCCACAGTCGCTATCTCGGTGGCCTTGGAGGATTACGACAAGCACGAAGTCAAGGCGGCCAAGATCGCCGGCATCGTCCTGACCGCGGCACTTGCCGCCCAAGGAGCGTGATGCCCGTGATCGAAGCACGAGCATGTGGCGCACTGCAGCCAACAGGCTAGCGGCAAGGCGCCACGCGGCCCCAGCGGCCATGGATTTGGTACTACACACATCGTTGAGCGAATAAGTTAGTTAGGAGCAGGAATGGAACAGAGGGTCCTCGGGGGAAGATACCTCCTCAAGGATAAGGTGGGGACGGGCGGCATGGCGACCGTCTTCCGCGCGCAAGATCAGGTCCTCGACCGCACGGTTGCCGTCAAGATCATGCTGCCGCAGTACGCCGGCGACGCCACCTTTGCCGCACGCTTTAAGCAGGAGGCCCAGGCAGCAGCCGGCCTCTCCTCCCCCTATATCGTGGGCGTCTACGATTGGGGCAAGGACGGCGATACCTATTACATCGTCATGGAGTACCTGCGCGGTACCGACCTTAAGAGCGGCATCAAGAGCCACGGCGCCCTCGATCCCAAGAAGGTGGCGCAGATCGGCTCGCAGATCGGCTCCGCGCTTTCGGTCGCCCACAAGCATGAGATCATCCACCGCGACATTAAGCCGCAAAACATCATGGTGCTGCCCGACGGCAACATCAAGGTCATGGACTTTGGCATCGCGCGCGCAAAGAACAGCCACCTCACGCAGGACAACAATGTACTGGGCACCGCCCACTACGTAAGCCCCGAGCAAACGCGCGGTCAGGACCTCGGTCCCACCTCGGATATCTACTCCCTGGGCGTCGTGATGTACGAGTGCGCCACCGGTCGCGTCCCCTTTGACGGCGACGACGCCATCTCGGTTGCACTCAAGCAGGTAAACGAACTGCCGGTTCCGCCGAGCCAGATCAACTCCGGTGTCGATGCCGATCTGGAGCGCATCATCCTCAAGTGCATGGAGAAAGACCCGGCCAACCGCTTCCAGACGGCAGATGAGCTGCGCCAGGTGCTCAACAACTACCTGTCCGGCCGCGCTGTCAACGTCTCCGAGCCCACGCGCATCATTGGCGCCGCCGGCGACCTGGGCGCAACCAAGACCCGCGAGCTGTCTGACTCCACGCGCGCCATGGTACGTCCCGTCTCGGGCGTGAGCGGCCAGAGCAACGCCCACAGCGCCGTTTCGGGCTCCACGGGCTCCTACGAGGTCGATCAGCCCAAGTCCAACAAGAACAAGATTATCGCCGCCGTAGTCGCCGCAATCGCCGTGGTCGGCGTTGTGGTGGCCTTCGCCACCGGACTCTTTGGGGGCGAGCAGGTTACGGTGCCCGATGTGCTTAACAAGGACCAGCAGACTGCTATCGAGCAGATCAAGGAGGCAGGCCTTGAAGTCGGAACCGTCGACCAAAGTTACAACGACGATGTCGATGAGGGCAAGGTTGCCGAGCAGACCCCCAACGGCAACACCAAGAAGCCCAAGGGCACCAAGGTGAACCTGGTGATCTCCAAGGGCCCCAAGCCCTCCGAGAAGGTTGAGGTTCCGCAGCTCGTCGGCCTGACCAAGGACCAGGCTGAGGCCGCGCTGGCAAGCGTGGGACTCAAGGGCGAAGCAACCGAGGAGGCCAACGAGGCCGAAGAAGGCCAGATCTTTGAGCAGGGCACTGACGCCGGCAAGGAAGTCGAGAAGGGCACGACCATCTCGTACAAGGTCTCCAGCGGACCCGACACCACCTCCGTCCCCGATCTGACCGGCATGACCGAGGCCCAGGCACGCAACGCCCTCGACATGGCCGGTTTTGGAGTCGACGTGAGCTACCAGGAGAACGACTCCGTCACCGAGGGGACCGTCATTAGCTGGAACCCCAGCGGTAAGCAGAAGCCCGGCGCCACGATCACCGTCGTCATCGCCAAGAAGTCCGGCAAGGCAAACGTCCCGAGCAACCTGTACGGCAAGAGTATCTCCTCCGCCGTCACAGCGCTCAACAACGCCGGATTCTACAACATCGCATTCTGCGATCAGAACGGCAACCCCGTGAGTGGCAACGAAAACGCCACCGTGACGGGCGTCTCCCCCACTGGCAAGCAGTCCACCGACAGCACGATCACGCTGACGGTTTCGATTTCTGGCTCGGGTTCCGATATGAGTGGCGACTCCAGCACGACCAACTAGTCATCAAGACGTTGCCCACAGCGGCTGATGCCGCAAACACATTCGCTCAATGGCGCTCGTTTGCTCCCCCGGCAAACGGGCGCTTTCTTTATCCGAAGCAGCGAAAACTACGACATGCCTTTTAACCAGAAGAGCCCGGCACCATAGCGGTACCGGGCTCGATATTCCTCTGGTGCCCCCGGGCGGATTCGACCCCCCCCC
>CABVAY010000034.1 GCA_902496455.1 uncultured Collinsella sp. | reverse complement strand
TCGCAGGCAGCCGACCGAGGGCGCCCGGAAGTGAGCAAGGCACCCGTCTAACGACCGATTTCCAGCCAGTTGCATAGTACGTTGGCTCGTAACTCCATTTCCGTCGTCTTTTGCGCCTTAGTTTTGCACCTATAGCGCAATTCCAAGCGCGAGCAAAGACTTCGCACGATCGCATCAAGCTGCTCGGCATCGTTAAGCATGTCGTGCGTAACCAGAAAGACGTCATACCCCATACTTTGCAGCGCCGTCATGCGTTTGGCATCGTGGTCGAGCACGGCGCCTGATCCGTGGATAACCTCTCCCTGAATCTCCACGATGCCTGCCTTCATTATGGTTGGATTTACGATCACGATATCCCCGTAGCAGACTTTTTGCCCTGCAATGCTCTGCGCCGACGCGGTAAGCGGCGTAAGGTCGTTAACATAAACGTTTCGAAAGCCGGCACCGCCGCGAGAGCGAGGAAGCGATAGCAATAAAATTCCTGCAACTTCAAGCGGAGAAGCTGCTATACCTGTCACCAGCTGTGCGGCTTTGTAAAACTTCGTACCCCACTTTCGTCTTTTCATCTTACTGGCATATTCATGAAGCTCGTGTAATTCGATGAGCGGCTTCCTCATCCAGAGCGAAGTGCCCTTTAGCCTTGTGACCTCCTTCGTTTTCTTTTGTCCGTTGGGCCCCTTCGTATTTACCTGTTCTTTGACTTTTATGCGCGCATAAACGCGTTTCCATTGTGGTTCGTCTTGGCTATCATCGAGGTCAAAGAGGGATTCGGTGGTTGCATTCTCGGCGGCGTCATTGGCTGTGTCTAGTTCCGCCTCTGCTGCTGCGGTGGGCTCAAAGACTGAGAACCATCCGCAAAATTCGTACATGGCAAGGACAAGATCGGTTGGAGATACAAAGCGCGCCATGGTGAATAGCGTCGCAAGTGGATTGGTAACCCTAAAGCTCATCGCGGTTTCCAGCGTGCTATCCACCCCCGAAGCATCATCACAGTGGATTGTTGTCCGTAATCCCGAATGGTAGTTAACGCCACCGGGCACTGTTGTGGTAATAATCGGGGTCTTGAGGATATCGGTTACGAAAGGGGCTTGGGCTAGGGCTCGCCAGCCGTCTTCTGGGCTTGGCAGTCGCGGGTAGAGGTTGCGCACTTGGGGCGGGCAGCGCCAGTAGCGGAATGCGGTGTTTGCGCAGACGATCTCGTCCATATGGGCCTCCCCTAGCTTTGGCTGCGTGCCGTTATGTTTGCAGGTAGACCGATTATCAATGGCGGCATCATGCGGGTAAGTACCGGAAGCTGACCAAATGCCGACAAATAGCTTGACGCATTTCGCCTAAAGATCGCCGTGTGGCACAAATCTGCTGGCAGGCGTTCTGGGGCCGTGGTCCCTATCTCCACATTTGTGCGTGAATCCCATGGCAAATTCAATGAAAGAGCGCATGAGCTTTATGCAAAACGCGCGATGACGTCAGCACAGGAGAGATCAGCTAGAAACGCGTTTAAATTTTTCGATTCGATTTTGGTGTCAAGCTTGGTGTCAAAAAGAAAAAGGTCAGAGGCTTAATACCTCTGACCTGTGCTTTAGATGGTGGGCGATACAAGATTCGAACTTGTGACCCCATCCGTGTGAAGGATATGCTCTACCCCTGAGCCAATCGCCCGTCGCCTTTCGGCAAAAGAGATACTAACATAGCTGCACGAGGTTTTCCAAGAACTTTTTGCCCCCGATTTTAAATTCGTGAGAGCAAACCGCACTGTTTCAACCCAGTCAACCAACAAAACCGCAGCTTAACCACCCTTTATCGTTTAATCCACGAGGTCTCGGGACGGCAGATAAGTCGCGCGTTGTTGTAGGCCAGGTCAGCGCCCGTGGGTTCTCGTAGCGACGCGGCACGCGAAAGACGACAAATGTCACATCGATATGCGTAATCTCAGGCATATTTCGCCAACTGACTGATGGGAGACAATCGACGCACGTTGATTAGTCCCTATTGGAAGGCAATTTCGCAAGTGCGGGGAAAAATGAAGATCTACCAATCGAACCCCGGTTTTGTACTTTTGCGAACTGCGGTTTTGTTGGTAAATAGCGGGTTGTGGTCGACGGATTCTGTTTTCCCCGCACTTCCGAAAAAGTTGGCGTATCGGCAGCGATATACGGAACCAAAACTCAAGCGCAAGATAATTCTAAGGCCTCATAGGCTTGCTGTTCCTTCGCAACTCGCTTGCGAGCTCTTTGCGCGTGCGTTTCCCGGAGACCAGGTCCTGAATCCATTCATAGTAGGGGTTATCTTCAGGATTTGGGTTATCGGAAAAGTCCACCGAAACGTTTCTCACTCTAATTATGGCAAAGGCAATAACTAGGCTAGTCCTCTTGTTTCCATCCTCAAAGATGTGGTCCTTTGCCATGTGTTCCGCAATATAGCTTGCCTGGTCGAAGATGTCCGAAAACCTATCAATCGGGGATTGCCCAAAGATGGTACAAAATGCGTTTGATAGAATAGATTCAATTCGGCCATGTATAAGGGTGGCCCCGTCGCCCGTCATACAGGTTGTGTAGCATTTTCCAAACGCAAGCAAGCCTTCATGCAGCTGCATTACAGAAGAGGCAAGCGCCTCTATCGCTTCCTCGTCATCAAATACAAGGGAATCGAAAGAGGACGCTTGCCCCATCGTGGTGGACATTAGGAGTTCTCCAAAAGCCTCAGCGCATTGGGCATGGCTGCAATTGTCGATTGCACGGCCTGATCAATTGTTACGACGTCGTTATTGTCTAAGCCATCATTAGACGCAAGAATTGCCTCCGGAGTGATGGGGTTATCCATGTTCGGCGAATATACACTCGCCCATGCCCCATCTGGCTTGTGTGACAAGGTGACCAAATCAAATGCAGACAGCATGCCAAGTCTATTCATCACAGAATCGATGAGGTTTTTAGACGTCTCGTCAAGTATTGCTGAGCCAGTCGATTTGCGAATGCAGTTTCGGCCATACGAGGAGAACGTATGATAGACCACAGGTTCAACTGGACCATACTGCCAAGCCTCGATAATATCATCGAAAAGCGGATGATTGTATTTGCGCAACGATTCGACTTGCGAATAATAGACGAGCTTATTCAGCTTGAGATTCGTAATCTCGAACTTGTCGCTCCAGTTATCAATGATGTAATTCGCAACGTTCAGCGCTTCCTTTTTCGCTCTCCTCTCAGTTGGCAAAACTAATCCACTAGACTTTAAAGCGGCTGATTATGTACCCAATTTAAAGATATGTCGAGTTAGCCCTCAGTGAATTCTTTTCTAATTACACGACAAATTGTTTCATAGCGGGCGGACATGAATTCATCATGCGTACTTTCACAAAAGACTGAGAGCAAAAACGGTTTTAGCAGATGCCAACCGATTGCACTGGCTTTAAGAGTCAGCCGAAAGCTCAGATTCAAAACGTTGTCAGCAATAAACTTATTGGACGTTATATCGGCGAATCGCGACGCCTAGGAGCGTTATGCCAAGAAGGAATAGCGTCACGGAGGCGACGATCCAGCAGTTGTCGCCAGTCTTGGGGAGCGAGGCGGTTGTCGTGGTAGCAGCCTTGGGCTTAGCGGTCTTGGTAACCGAAGTCTTAGTCACCGTGGTGGTCGTTGTTGTCGCAGCTGCGGGCTTGACCTCTGGACGCGCTGCGGTTCCCGAACCAGACTCTCCCGCAGCAGGATTGACGCCGGAGGCGGGCTCGCCGCCATCACTCGGCACTGGGCGCGCATCGGTCTCCCCTGCAGGCGCCGTGGCGCCCTGGGGCTCGATCACCACATGCGTGGCCACGGTCCCGTCGGCATCCACCACGCCTCTAGCCCCAAAGGTCCCACCGGCGGGCGCCACAAAGCGCGCGGACGTAAGCGATCCGGCCAGGCAGCCAACGCCGCCGTCGGCGCCGGTCGCATCTAGCCACGAAGCATCGACGGCAAGCGACCCGAAGGGCACGCCATCGCCGGGATCCTCGTCTAGCAGGTACGCGCCGTAAGCGCGCACGCCCGCTCCGGAGCCCGCACCCGCGGCAACAACGCGCCCGCCACCGCGAACGACAAGACGACCCGCGACCAGGCCGGCCACGACCTCGTCCTCAATGCCAGCCCCGTCGGCCTGGGCATTGACGGTACAGCCGTCAACCACCAATGCCTGAAACGTGTGAATCCCGCACTGCGATCCCGTGGCCGTTAGCGACCCGGTGCCGCGGAGCGTCAGGTTACCCCACACCTCCAGACCGCACTGCGAAATGTCAACGATGGACGATTGCATCTCCTTTACGGAGTTTTGCCCGGTCAGGGTCACCACCAGGTTGCCATCGGCGCCGATGGCCTCGCCAGAAAAGCCGCTGAGCTCCAGGTGGTCGGCATCGGTCCAAGCCCAACCGGGGCCCGAGACGCCCGGCTCGTGGTACGTCGCGCCAGCAATGATGAGGCTCTCCGCACCCGCGGCATAAGAAGGCCCGCCCAGCAAAACGCATAGGCAGGCCATGACAGTAAAAAGGATGTAGTGACGGCTAGTGTGGAACGCGGCAGTAAACATAACCGCTCCGATCTTCGCAGGAGCCAATAGAATGTGCACCAGAAAATACCCTGGTAGCAGCAGTTATTAGTGTAGCGAGATCAATGCAGAAACAAAGGAAATGCCCCAGAGAAGTGCCAATAATTAGGTGTAAATCGTTTTGCCAATCGGTGAAAGGGAAGGCGGCTGTTACTAAGTCATACGAGGGGGTACTAGTGAGTCATCGCACAGCTTCATAGAGACGCACTTCATCCTGTTTAATATTATTACGAAAGGTGGGGTGCATATGCTGGGGCGGGTTGGTGACGATATCGACCTTTCGCCTGAGTTCATCTTCTAGGTCGAGTGAGAGCTGGTATAACGCGCCGAATGTCATGTTGTCTCCACAGGCGAGACGTAAGTCGATATCGCTATCGGGCGTTTGCTCACCGTGGGCGAACGAGCCAAATAGATATGCCTCACGGACATCGTAGCGAGGTAACAAACGGGAGACTGCAGATGATATGTCGGCAAGCGTAATCATGGGACAATTTTACTTATCGAGCGCAAGAGTTTTGAGCTCTCAACCCACTCCCCTAAACAAACTCCCCAGTCTCCAGATTAACAAAGTCCGCGAGCTTTATCTCTCCGATAAAGCCGCTCCCCATGTGCTTTCCCGCATAGGTTTGCGAGTCGTATTTGAACGAGATGTCGTACAGCTTACCGCTCATTGTTTTCCTGATCAGCCCGTTATCAAGCATACAGCGCAACACCCTTGTGTGGCCTTCCCTCTCGTTTTCGTTTAGGTACAAGCAGCAGACGCCGTAATTCTGCCCCGCGGCGATCAGTATTTCGGGATTCGAGTATTTGACCTCTACGACGACGCCATTGAGAACAGCGGTTCCGGCAACGTCATCCATGCGGACAGTTTTGAATGGAGAGAAGAAAAACGGCCATTTGCCGCATTGGGCGGGGTCTATATCGTGAATTCGTTCCTTATCGACAAACCAAATCCATGAGAAGGACTGCGCTCTGACGATTGAGCCGGAATCATTTAAAGGCGTTTCTATAACGAGCCTTCATTAGGAAGCAGGAGTCTGGTGTACATGTGAAATACGGCAAGAAGAAATAGGTCCTCCATGGTCTCGATCCTCTCGCCATCGAAACATCCGGGGCACCCATAGTCCTTTTCTTCGGGCCCTTCGTCAGAGTCAATAACCGCAACGCAAAGTGCGACTGTTGTCGCGAACCGGCAGGCCTCAATTTCCGAACTCGTATTGAAACAATATGCCTTTTCTAGCATGGAGATGGGAGTGAGAGAAGCGTCCTGCGACTCGAACGCACTGAAGAGAACATCGAAAATAGGCCGTTTGTACTCGGGAGTGTAACCGTCATAGGACAGAGAGAGGACGTTCAAGCAATTTTGAAAACTGTCGATTGGCATGGCCGGCATCTTCTCCCCCGCATGTCTGCTGAGGCTGCGCAGGACGTATTTCCCACCATCGTAGAATACTGATTCATCTTCCGTGAAACGCTCGTGGAGGACTTTTTCGACGGCGGCGATGCAACGATCGAACAAGACATCCTCTTCCTTCATTCGCAAGTCAAGATTGGAATATTCTAAAATTAGATTCTGCACCTCCGGTGTGAGCCGACAAAATTCCCAGTATATTCCGCGTGAATATTTGAAAAGATGGTTGTGCATGGCGGCGATGGCACAAAGCGGAACCAAGCCTCTGTCAGCGTAATGCCTGGAGATAAACTCAACCGCTTGTGCCCTATTTTCTTCGGCGTGCCTGCGCTCGTCTCTCTCGTCCTGGTAACGCTCGAAGTCCTCAATGCGCTTACTCTGAAAATACTGGAGAACTGCGATGATAATAGTCGCCGCCAAAGAGGCAACCGCAAATACTGACTCAAGCAACTCACACCACTCCAATAAACGTCCTGCTTAATCCAGCAGGCCCATAATCCTCCATACTAAGTTATTTTACGCATTGTTAAATGTCGCGACACAGCAGCACGGTTATTAGGTATAGATACCGGGGTTGACATGGGTCGCGGTGTGGTGCCGGGCGGCAACAATCGGCTGCGCGCACGGCAGTGCCGCTTCGCAATACAGATGGTGTCGAAAGGGCCCGGGACTCAAAAATCGTTCTAACGGCAATTATTAAGTCTCATCCTCAACATTGTCATTAACATGAGGCTGTGCCAGCCCAGCGCAAGTCGCTCTCCCCCAGCCCTTTATAAACAAATCCATCGCGTACACCTTGTCCGCCACGTCCGAAACCCGCCGCTCCAGCGGTCGGCGACGATCATATCGCACTTCCTCTTGAAGGCCTCCTAGTCGTGAGTGACCTTGGACCTGAAGAACTCTGGCGCGTCCATCGCCGGATTGCAGACCACCACGAGTGGGCATTACCCTTCACGCGCTTCATTATGCCCTGGATGGAGCTCGCACGGAAGTTGTCTGAGTTAGACTTCATCGTCAGGCGGTACACGCCCACGACCGGCTTCTAGCTGCCTATTTACATCCGGTCTCACACCATCTACAGCACCTCGTCGGCCATGAAGTCTGCCTACTTGACACGGGGCCAGAGCCGTCGCGGAAGAGGGCTCAACATCCGCCCAGTGAAGGTCCTCACCCGTACGACGAAGGTAAGGGGGTCCACACGGCGTGTAAATAGGAAAGCGATAGAAAAACCAAGAGACGAGCATGTTAGCTAAAATGACTAGATCAGAATTGGTCAACCTAGACCGACTATAATTGGCTAAATTAATCCGACGCTAACAATTTCCCTCAATAATATTGTTCATAGAAAGAAAAGGTAACGCATGACATCCCTTCTTAATTCTCACGATAATGTTACTCCGAAAACTGGTCCTTGTTCGGCTAAGGAGGCTTCTCAGGAAATCGTACTGCCAGGATCGAAGGCTCATCTCGCATCGGATACATTTCAGAAGGAAATGATCGCCCACCAAGAGGCGGCTGTGAAAACCGCTCAAGATCTAGCCCATAAGATAACTCGCCAGCAAACTAGCTTGGATAATGGCGCAGCAATTGAGATGCAGCGTAGACAAGCAGAGCGCATCAATAGAGCTCTGGCCAACTCAATGGCACCGCTGTATAACCAGATTGACTATAGCGCTGCTCTCCGGTCGGTTTATGCCGCAATGGATCATGTCGCAAAGGTCGTAAAAGCCGCGACTGAGAAAATTGAATTGAGCGGGATTGTCAGCGCCTTTAAGCCTATCGCCATTAAACTTAATAGGTTGTCTGTTCTTACTAAGACTCAGTGGCCAATGTATCTCGTCGATAATCCAAAAGCGTGCGATCAAATTGATTCTTTACCGGATGATGCGCCTGATGAGGTCCTGAAGTCGCACGTTGACCAGATCGCATTTGAGTGCCTAGATGAACAGTGGCTAGATGAAACCAGAGCGATATGGGAAAGCCATGAAGAAATCTCTGAAGGGGAAATGCGGCTACTCGTCAGCGCTTTGGAGCGACATCGTAAGCAAGATTACGAAGGTTGCGTTTCATTGCTCATGAATATATTTGAAGGCCTGATAGAAAAGTATGCGCCTGATGACAAAGCGCTAAATGAAGAACAGGAAGAAGCTTTCGATATATATGCCAAACAGCACCAATTAGCTACTTTGTATTCGGAAGGAAAGCGTAGAAAACTGAGAAATATTAAAGACAAGGTCCTTTTGATGCTGGTTACCTCTGAAAATGGCTGGCTGGTATTTGATAGTGCAATCAATTACCTTGTTGACATAACGTTTATTAACAGCATGGATAATACTTTGGCAGCCCATAATCCCTTAAGGAATCAAATATGCCACGGCAAGCAGACCGAGTTCGACACCTTGGAGCATTCTCTAAAGGCGATTCTGGTCACCGATTTAATCATTCGCTATGGAGGGGCACTGCTTGAGGGCCAATCTATTGAAACCGTCATTATTAAATCCTAGAAGTTGTCCTATATGAGTCAATAGAACAAAAACGCGGACGCATCGCCTTAGCTGATACGTCCGCGTGTTCATGAAAGAAAAACTTGTTGCAGGATGAAACCGGCTAGCTCGGAAAACCCTCTCCCCTAATCCCTCTTAAACAGATCCCCCGTGTACACCTTGTCCGCCACGTCGGCGAGCTCGTCGCTCCAGCGGTTGGCGACGATCACGTCGCAGCCGGCCTTGAAGGCCTCCAGGTCGTGGGTCACCTCGGAGCCGAAGAACTCCGGCGCGTCCAGCGTGGGCTCGTAGACCACCACGGGCACGCCCTTGGCCTTCATGCGCTTCATGACGCCCTTGATGGAGCTCGCGGGGAATTAGACGGAGCGCAGCTTCGGGATGCGCTCCGTCGGCGCGCCGACGCAGGTTGCGAGCAACCTCTCACGGTTGCCGTTGCGGCTGTTCGTCCCACCTCCGCACGGCTGGTCGACCACGGCGACCAGCCAATCGTACATTACTTGCTCGGCAAGGCGCCTGAGCAGGTCGCGCATGTTGATGGCGCCGCCGTCGAACCAGGGCATGGCGAGCATGTCCAGCGTCGAGTCAAAGAAGATTTGCGTAGCGGTATTCTTCCTTTCCTAGAAACAGCTGTTGTGGTGATTTCCGAATCTAGAACGAGGGTCGATCTTCGTTAAGCGGACGCAAGGGCGTCACCTTACACCAACACTTCCGACGCGATCGGCAGCGCGCCTTCGGCGTCGAGTTCGACGCCGGTGTAAACCGAATGATGCAGCAAGCCCCAGAAGGACCTGCTGCATCATGCGCATGACTCATTGGCAATTGCCTTCTAAAGGCGCTGAAGCAAATAGAATCCGAGGAACCAGAAAAAACGTAAGCTGCATTTTATTGCTAGCGTTCTCGAATCCTATATGCCCGAAATCACCGACGCCCTATGAGATATGCCGATCGCGTCCAAGGGACCAAAGTACGAGGCAAGACTAAGGCGGTTATCGCAAAAATGAATGCTGTCTATACCGAATAACGAATTAGTTACGAGAGCCTCTTATCTACCGCAACGTCTCAGAGCAGTTTGGCCGTTACCTTCCATCGCTTGAGCACGATGCTAATCGCCAAACTCACAGTGAGGGATATGAAAAATAGCGTCACAACTATCGCCAAAGGCGGAACACCAGGTACGTTGATGAGGCTCAGCAGAATCCAGTCAACCTGCTGGTGAAACAGGTACACTCCGAAGCTGTGTTTCTCGAATAGGCTTCCGTGAACCTTGTCTATCAGCCACTCGGCGTGTCCGAAGATCGACAGGAGTACAAGCGGACCCACAAGCCTCAAAATAAACAGTAGGACTTTCGAGGCCGCCCCGAGAGCCCCCCCCGAGGCGCTGCAGACGTACCACGCCACGAACAGTGCGACATCGGCCGCAAATAGCGCTGCGGGCTTTATTCGCCAGAAGCGAGACGTGTCGGTCTGTCTCAGCAACGCGCCAAGTAGGAAACACGGGAAGTAGTCGAAGGCCCGCGCCATTTGAAACAGGTCGAGAGGCAGCGTGTACACGGCGCGTGCGAAGATGTAAGCAACAACGGCCGATGCTAACAGCGTCGGCCGTTTACACAACAAGGCTGGCCTAATGCGCCACATCAGTTCGACGAACACGAACATCCAGAACAACGCCAGCAGGAACCACAGCTGCGAGGGGTTATTGCCGAGAACAAACGACTCGACAGTCGAGACAGGACCATAAAAGAAACAGTAGACAGGACCCGCCCACACGACGCCCGCAAAGAGGTAAGGCACGAGCAGGCGTTTGGCTTTCTTCTTGAGAACTACGCACGCATCGTCATATTTGTCCGTCTCCATTTTGATGTACGCCCAAATGTAGCCGGAGACAAGAAGAAACAGCGGCACATGCATGGTGGAGAGCCACTGAACAAATACGCCCAGCGCGGGGCACGGCGTAGCGGGCTCGCCGAACCAGACCCCGCCGTAGATAGCGCATGCATGATACAAGACAATGACGAGCATCGCCAGCGCCTTCACGGGTCCCGTGAGTTCAAGCTCCCGCTCCTTGGTCATCGCAAACTCACCCACGCCCGAGCCTCTTTCTCGCCCCCGTTACAACCAGCCTTACGCCGTCTCTATCGCACCATAGGTATGCGACCAGCATCAGCAGCACCACAGGCCAGCTCCACGCGCCCAAAAACCACGACGCCGTCATGAACCCTGCGGTAATCAGGGCCTCCGAAACACAGAAGTGCACCACGGGATTTCCAAACCTGCGCGATATGATTAACTCGAAAGCCAGGTCGCGCAGCGCCACCGAGGCCACAATCCCGCATGTCGCCAGCTCCACACTCGCCAAGCCAACGATGCTCGCAAGGGCCAGCACCGCGTTCAAGATCATGGCAGCAACGTTCACCGTGCACAGTGTTCCCTCGCGTCGCCCCATCTTAAGGTAGGTATTGAACAGCAGGTTCGCCTTGCAGCTATAGACACACAGAGGCATAGTAAGAGCCAGGTAAACTAGGCTCTTACTGTATGCCGGAAGCCACAGCCCCAGCACCAGTTTCGCAGGCACATAGAGAAGGTACGCACAGGGAAGAGCCGTGTGCAGCAGCAGCCTGATGGCAAGGTACTTCTCCCTCTGCCCCTCGGCGTCCAAACGCTTGAGCACGGGGAACGCCACCATTGACACTTGCCCGATAAAACCCAGAACGAAGTTCGTCAACGAGAAAGACAGTGACAACTTGCCAAAGGCCGTAAGCCCCAGTTGCCAGTCTGTCAACATACGAGTGAAGCCAACAATCAGCGAGTCGGCGTAGTAGGCTACCATGACTTTCAGACCTGCCCGTACGTCGGCGGCGCATGTGCGCAGCACGCCCTTGAACGCCGCCTTGCTGCGTAGGGTGCTCCTAGCGCAGATGAGTACATACAGAAGCGCCAACGCCTGGCAGGCTATGTAGCCCAAGATAAACGGCAGCGATGAGTTGACGCCCGCGAGGAGAACCGTCATCATGAACGCGACGAAAAGTCCCTTGGAGAATAGGTCGGCGAGTGATGAGATACGCGTGAGGTTCGTGCATTGGAACACATAGCGCAGACACTGGGTCAGGTTTGTGAGCAATCCGAAAAAAACGCACAGCGCGAGCACGAGGGACCGGTATGGTTCGAAACCAGCGGCGAGGACGGCGGCCAGGCAACAAGCAGCAACTAACAGCTGCGAGGCTGCGACGACACACTGCTGCGCTTTCAACTCCCCGTGATTGACCTCCGAGTAGCGCTTTCCGCCGAGACGCAGGTAAATGCCGTCATTGAGTCCAAGCAGGGCAAACCCAGAGTACGATGAGTACAGCAAGAACAGCTGCCAGTACGCGTAGTCCTCCACGCCCAAAAACTTGGGAAGCACCAGGGACGTCAGAATGCTCGAGAGCAGGCCTATTCCCTGAGCTACAACGGCGTATGCCAGGTTTCCGGCGATACCTCCCCGCTCCTCGGTTGAAAAAATGTTTGTCAATTTTAAATCCAATTCAAAAGGCTTATGTCGCGGCATGTCTTCAAATGAACTGACATGACACAGTCTATCTTCTCGCTTTAGCCGCCCTGGCCATAGCGATGCTAGCTATAATTGGGTATGCCCGCCATCTCAATGCCCATAGGACCAGACGTCGGTCAAATCGAAGTAACTTACCCGCACCTGATGTCGTCAGGCAACGCGCAAAGTCACGAGAGGCGAGGAGGTCATCAAGACCCACCGTATCGCCCTGCGACGCCATCCATTCCGCATATTGCGCGCCAGAGTCAAGCCTGCAAGCGGCGAGACCGACCATGAGATCGTTACAGCCGTACTCGCGCTCCCAGCGACGCGCGTAGCCTTCGCCCACGTCGAGACATCGGCAAACATCGCAGTAGAAATGCGGATCATATGCTCTAGTAATTCCGGAACCTGGGCGATAGTAATAAAGAGAGGCATTGATGAAGCAGAACGTCTGAGCGCGATCATATACGGTAAGGGTCTGCAGAAAGTCCTCAGCAAACGTGAGACCTTTGAATTTCGAGAAGTCCACATCGACTCCGACACACGACCGACGAATGGCCTTGAACCACATAGGGTTCTCTGAACCACTGGTCGAGCGGCACAGGGCGCTTAATATCGAAGGCTTCTCCTCGGCGGAATAAAGTTTGAAAGGGATAGATGACTCAACGGGTACGGCCTCGCTCTCCTCCCGTGTAAAACCGAAGCGCACAACATCCGCACTCGTCTTTGCCACCGTAGTGGCAACTAAAGCGAGGGCCCCGGGGACAAGCGCATCGTCGGAATCCACGCACATAACGTAGTCGCCTGCTGCAAGCGCAAAGCCGTCGCGGCGCGCGAGCAGCAGGCCCTCGTTGTCCTTATGGAAAACGAGGGCCTGCTGCGGATAGCGCGCGGCATATTCATCGCAAATAGCACCGCTGCTGTCGGTAGAGCCGTCATCGACCAAGACAACGTCGAAGTCGGCGTAATTCTGGGAGAAGATTGAGTCTAGGCACTCACAAAGATAACGCTCAACGTTGTAGACGGGCACGCAGACGGTAATAGTCACGCCGGAGGAAGGCGCAACCGTTGTAGTCGTTCCATTAGAAGGCATTATCAGAAACCTCCAGCATGTATTTCCCTGTATGCTCAAAAGTCTGCGTGACAAGCCCACAGGTCATGTAAGCAAGTGTGAGACAAAAGTTTGATGTCAACGAATCCGAGGTAATCATGTTAATCATGAAGTAGCCAATGATGACGACGCCCCAGAGGGAATCTCCCGCGACATCCCAGAAAAGCCACACGAACAGAACCATGACCAGCGGGGTAAGCTCGAAAGCGATCTTTGTTAGGTCCATCTCAAACGGAGCGGCGAAAACCGCCTTAGCCATTTCATTGGCGGAGCCGTACCCATAACTCTCGAAGCCCGAACTTAAAAAATAACCAAGCACATCGCTTCTGCCCATGGAGAAGTGCGACTGCGTGTCACCGAACAGATGAATAAAAAGATACTGCTGCTCAGGAAGTAGCATCCAAGTCCAAAGGAAGGCGCCCAGAACTGTGCAGACCTTTAGGGCAACTATAGCGCCACGGGGGACCTTGATCTTCATGAGCCTAGGCGCGATGAAGCTGACAACGAGAGCAAATAGAACGGCGAAGATTGCAAGCCTCTTGAAAGTAAGGATGCAGAATAGGGCGGAGAGAACCAGCCATACCTTCTTATGCCTGAAGAAGGCAAAGTAGAAGGTGAGCACGAGAAAAATCCCAGAAAAGGTCGAAGATTCTGAGGCACTGTTTGAATCCATGAAGCTAGCTTCGAGGATCTCGGAAACGCCTACCCCCTCATGGGATAGCGATAACAGGTAGCCGAGAATGGAAACGAGCAGGACGGCCACCATGCACCGGTAAAGCGCATGAGGCGTCAAAGCGTTAAGCATGGTGTATGCAAGAATGATGGGGATGGCGAACTTGAAGAGCTCAAGGAGAACCCCGGTGGAAAAGTGTCCAGTCTTAACCTGCAGAAAAGTGGACACCGCCGTGAAAATAATGAAGATGAAAGCAAGGGCGTTGAACTCTTTGATGAACACTCGCTCGCCGTTCTTAAGAGCATATGCCAGCGCCGCCAAGCAGGCGATAGCCGCGGTGACATACTTGGTGTAAGCAATACCCGCGGAAATATCGCCCCTGGTGAAGGCGTCATCTACGAGAGCCTTGATGAGAAAGGTGAGGACGAAGAACAGCGCCGCAATCATCGGTAGAACGGGGGAGGACGAAAGGCTGTCTAGCCCGACGCTGCGCCTCGATAATGCGTCGTCTCGCCCGGATGCATTAAATCCGCTCATCGGCAATACCTCCTCTTGAAAATGTAGTCGAGTAGCCCCGTCCTCATAAGTACAAACCTCCCGAAGCGGTCGAGCCCCAGGTGGGAAACCCCGACTTCCCTCACACGGGAGGTGATCTCGGCCTTGTACCGTATACGCAGAGTCTCGGATTCGGTCCCACGCCATTCGATGAGCTTATAGGCATTAAATAGGAGACTAATCTCAAGGGACAGCTTGCCCCTGGGGTCACCGGCGTCGTCATGCGCAGAGAGGTCGAGAACCGCGCGAAGGCCGCTGTCCGCCGCCTTGTTGCTCGGCTTCTGCGTCATCGAGCCGGCAGACTGCCTATAACCGTAGTATTGTCCCCTGAGGACCTCGACGCCGTCGATGCGCCTGAGTATTTCTTCCATCGAGACAACGTCCTCATAAAGGGAGAAATCCTCGCGGAAAGGCCATCCCGCGAGTTCATTCCTGCTGCGATCGGCTGCGGCGTTGTCATTCCTCTCGAGCAGCGCATCCGATCGCAGCAGGAATGACCACATATAGTGCTGTCCGCGGCCGCGGTATATCTCGCGCAGATATTCCTCGGATGAGAGGGCAACAGGGCTTTCGGACAACATTGGAGCCGGCCAAGCCGGCTTCTCGCCGTCCTGAAACCTCAGGAACTGGATCTGGACGGCGTCGCATTCCGTCGCAAGGGTACACTTCCTCAAAACATCAAGTGCGTAGGGTGCGATGACGTCATCGGAATCGACGAACCAGATCCAATTACCTTCAGCGCGCAAGCAACCTGCGTTGCGTGCTGAAGGTAATCCGCCGTTGTCACGGTGGATCACCTTCACATTCGCAGATCTGGACGCAAGGCGGTCGCAGATCCCTGGTGTATCATCGGTTGAGCCGTCATCGACAACGATAGCCTCGACATCGGGGTTTTCGTCGAGCCCGAAACTCGAGACACATTCCTCGAGAAAGAGCTCTGCGTTGTATGCGGGCACCACGATCGATAGCCAAGGTTTGCTGTTACTCACAAAATGTCCCCTTACCGAGCATAAGCGCTCCGTAGATGCCTTCAACCTGGGCTAGGGTCCCGTCGAGCCCAAATTTACGAACGACCTGATCCCTGCCATTGCGCCCAAGCTCTTCTCGCAACTTAGGTTCCGCAAGTAGCGAGGCCAAACTCTCAGAAAGCGCTACCTCGTCATCCACGTCAATGAGGAATCCGCTAACACCGTCCTCGATGACCTGCGGTACCCCTCCTACGGCGGTGGCAACAGCCGGTATGCCGTGCGCCATGGCTTCAAGTACGCTCATGGGCAGCCCCTCGTTCTTGGAGGGAAGGCAGAACAACGCGGCACGCTCAAAGAGGGCCTCACGCTTGTCGCCGATGACCCAGCCGTGAAACTCGCAACGGTCGGCAATGCCAAGCTCCTCGGCGAGCGCTTTGTTCTTGTCGATTTCACCGTCGCCGCCAAAGACAATTTTAGTCTCCGGGAAACGTGGCAGGATTTTTCTTGACGCGCGCAAGAGCACGTCAGGGCTCTTGTTCGCGTCAAGACGTCCTAAAAATAGGACATCTTGACGCGAACAAGGTGAGCACGGCTGCGCCGGTACTTTAACACCATTGTGGACAACTTCAATCTTATCGAGGTCGCAAACGTTTTCCGCAAAGTAGTCGAGCCACTCTTCCGACAGAACCACAACTCGGTCGGCGAGACCAAAAGTCTTTCTTACGTCACGACGGTAGGAATCTCCACCCTCTTCAAAGGCCTTCTTAAACTCACCATCGTGGTCGTGCAGTATTACATACTTGCCGGCTTTATGGGCCATACGAGCCATAATTGACTTACGTTTGTAGGACCCACGGGCGCTAATGTGCAAATGAATAATGTCATAGGATGGCATGATCATCGCATAGCGAATCAACGCCCGGGTAAATGCGAGAGACTTACCGAGCTTTGAGGATCCAACACCCGTCCCCAAGTACTCGAAGGCATCACATGCTTCAGGAAGGCCTCCATCGAGATAGCCCTGCACAACGGAAACAATTCCGCCGTGCAAAGAAAGGTCGGGGCCGACCATTAGAACTTTCGCGTGTACACTATTTTTAGATGAAACCATCGTTATCCTTTAAGCCGCGAACCTAGGCAGCGAGCGGGAACCCCCCCCAGATTGAATACTCAGGCTCCACATCTTTGGTCACCACGGCGCCAGCGGCAATTACGCAGTGATCGGAGACGTGGACACCTTTTAGAATCGTTACGCCGCTACCCATCCACACGTCATTACCGATAACGACATCTTGGTCGTTATCGGAAAGCTTGTCCTCATCGGTTAGTTCCATCATGGGGCGGTCGAGGACGTCGGTGCGGTGATCGCCGGTGATAACGGTAAGGTTGGGCCCACTCATGACATAATCGCCGATGCGAATTTTCGCTCGGGTCGTTAGCAGCGTTGTTCCAGGGCCTAGGTACACGTCATGGCCCATGTAGATATTGCCCGCTCCGGCGATCTCGCTGCGACGGCCGAGAGTCACATTCTCGCCGCATGCAGCAAAGGAGCGGCGCAACGAGGGCATTAGAAGAAGCTTGTTATAGGCACGTGAAACACCGTCGAGAATCTTGTAGACGAGACCCATGGCTAAGCCTTCCTCCACACCATCTTGTCAACGACGCCGGTGTAGCTCTGGATGATCTTGACCACCTTGGTGGACACGGTCTCGTCGGCGTAGTCGGGCACGGGTGCCTCGGGGAGCGACCCCTCCGCGTCGAGCTCGACGGCGGTGTGGACCGCCTGCAGCAGGCCGCGCTCGCTGATACCGGCGAGCGTGAAGCACGCCTTGTCCAGGGCCTCGGGGCGCTCGGTGGAGGTGCGGATGCACACCGCCGGGAACGGATGCCCAACGCTCGCGAAGAAGCTGGACTCCTCGGGCAGGGTGCCGGAGTCGGACACCACGGCGAAGGCGTTCATCTGCAGGCAGTTGTAGTCGTGGAACCCCATGGGCTCGTGCATGCGCACGCGCGGGTCCAGCTTGAAGCCGGTGGCCTCCAGGCGCTTGCGGGAGCGCGGGTGGCAGGAGTACAGGATCGGCATGTCGTACTTCTCGGCCAGCGCGTTGATCGCGGTGAACAGGCTCGTGAAGTTAGCCTCGGTGTCGATGTTCTCCTCGCGGTGGGCGGACAGCAGCATGTAGCGCTTGGGCTCCAGGCTGAGCTCTGAGAGGATGTCCGAGGCCTCGATCTTGACCAGGTTGGCGCGCAGGACCTCCGCCATGGGCGAGCCCGTGACGTAGGTGCGCTCCGGCGCGCAGCCGGTGTCCTTGAGGTAGCGGCGGGCGTGCTCGGAGTAGGCCAGGTTGACGTCGGAGATCACGTCGACGATGCGGCGGTTGGTCTCCTCGGGCAGGCACTCGTCCTTGCAGCGGTTGCCGGCCTCCATGTGGAAGATGGGGATATGTAGCCTCTTGGCCGCGATGGCGGACAGGCAGCTATTGGTGTCACCGAGGATCAGCAGCGCGTCGGGCTGCACCTGCACCATGAGCTTGTAGCTCGAGGCGATGATGTTGCCCACGGTCTCGCCCAGGTCAGCTCCCACGGCGTCAAGGTAGACGTCCGGGTCGGCGAGCTCCAGGTCGCGGAAGAAGATGCCGTTGAGCGTGTAGTCGTAGTTCTGCCCGGTGTGCGCCAGCAGGCAGTCGAAGTGGCGGCGGCACTTCTTGATGACCTCAGACAGGCGGATGACCTCGGGGCGCGTGCCTACGATGATCAGCAGCTTCAGGCGGCCGTCGTCCTCGAATGCGATATCGGAATAGTCCTTGCCCATGCGGCTAGACCTCCTCGTAGTAGGTGTCTGGGTTCTCCGGATCGAAGGACTCGTTGGCCCACATGACCGTCACGAGGTCCTCGGTGTCGGACAGGTTAGTGATGGAGTGAGTGTAGCCGGGGATCATCTCGACAGCCCGCATGTCGGACCCAGAAACTATGTACTCGTCGACGGGGAACGGGTTGCCCTCGGCGTCCTCCCCCACCTTCCTGAGCTTGATCGACGCGGTGCCGGAGACCACCAGGAACTTCTCCCACTTGCTCATGTGCCAGTGGTTGCCCTTGGTAACGCCGGGCTTCGAGACGTTAATCGAGACCTGTCCGCGCTCCGGCGTGCGCAGGAACTCGGTGAACGAGCCGCGGCCGTCGACGTTGGGCTTGAGGCCATAGGCGAAGTGCCCCAGCTCGTAGTAGGATAGGAACGTACTCCAGAGCTTCTTGGAGAAGGAGCCCTCCGAAAGGTCGGGCACCGAGAGCGTCTCGTGGCTGTCGCGGAAGCGGCCCAGCAGGTAGACGATCTCGCCCAGGGACTTCACGTCGATCTCCGGGACGTAGCAGAACCCGTCGCCCTCGACCCGCTCCAGGCCCTCGTAGCCACAGCGGTGCTCCTCCCCCAGCAGAGCGCCCAGCATCTCGGCGACAAGGTCGTCGATGTAGAGGAGCTCCAGCTCCACGGATGGGTCGTTCACGGTGTAGGGGCGGCCGTTGGCGATGGCGTCGCAGAAGGTGGCCACGGCGGAGTTGTAGCGCGGGCGGCACCACTTGCCGTAGAGGTTCGGGAAGCGGTAGATGAGCACGGGGGCGCCGGTCCTCTCGGAATACTCGCGGAACAGGCCCTCCCCCGCGAGCTTGGACTCGCCGTAGACCGAGCCCACGAAGCGGCCCGACAGGCTCGCCTGCGCGGAGCTGGACAGCATGACGGGGCATTTGTTGCCGTGGCGCCCGAGCGTCTCGAGCAGCGTGGAGGCGAACCCGAAGTTGCCCTCCATGAACTCCGACTGGTCCTTTGGGCGGTTGACGCCCGCAAGGTTGAAGACGAAGT
This sequence comes from uncultured Collinsella sp., assembly GCA_902496455.1. GTDB lineage: Bacteria > Actinomycetota > Coriobacteriia > Coriobacteriales > Coriobacteriaceae > Collinsella. Next base: position 2,491 of record CABVAY010000034.1, on the reverse strand, counting down.
CGGCGCGGGAGCAGAAGTCCTCCAGCTCCGCGGGCGTGGAGTCGACGTCGTACTCCATGACGTCGAGCGGGAGCAGCGCCTGGTATTTATCGCGGCGGTCCTTGCCGTCCCTTATGTTCTTCAACGCGCAGCAGAGGTTCCTCCCGACGAAGCCCCTGGCGCCGGTGACGAGGACGCGCACCCTACTGCACCGCCTCGTGCTCGCGGCCCTCGAGCGCCAGCTGAACGTACTCGGCGGTCTTGATCTTGGCGATGGTGCCCTCCACGTCGAGCCTCTCGGTGTTGTGGGAGGTGTAGGACTCATCGGCCTGGGTCTCAACCTCGCCGTCGACGACGAACTTGTCGTAGTTCAGGTCGCGCGAGTCGCAGGCCACGCGGTAGTAGCCGCCCATGTCCTCGGACCTCAGACGCTCCTCGCGGGTCATGAGGGTCTCGAATAGCTTCTCGCCGTGGCGGGTGCCGATCACCTGGGTGCCCACGCGACCGAAGACCTCCTGGACGGCCTCGGCGAGGTCACCGATCGTGGATGCCGGCGCCTTCTGGATGAACAGGTCGCCGGGGTTGGCGTGCTCGAAGGCGAACTGCACCAGGTCCACGGCCTCGTCCAGGTTCATGAGGAAGCGGGTCATGTTGGGGTCGGTGACCGTGAGCGGCTCGCCTTTCCGGATGCGGTCGATGAACAGCGGGATGACGCTGCCGCGCGAGCACATGACGTTGCCGTAGCGGGTGCAGCAGATGGTGGTGCGTCCGGCGCCGTTGCGGGCGTTGGCGTAGATGATGGACTCCATCATGGCCTTGGACTTGCCCATGGCGTTGATGGGGTAGGCCGCCTTGTCGGTGGACAGGCACACGACGCGGTCGACGCCCTCGTCGATCGCGGCATGGAGCACGTTGTCCGTGCCAATGACGTTGGTGCGGACGGCCTCCATGGGGAAGAACTCGCAGGAGGGCACCTGCTTGAGGGCGGCGGCGTGGAAGATGTAGTCCACGCCGTGCATGGCGTCGCGCACGCTCTGGGCGTTGCGGACGTCGCCGATGAAGAAGCGCACCTTGGAGGCGAGCTCCGGGGACTTCTCCTGCAGGCGGTGGCGCATGTCGTCCTGCTTCTTCTCGTCGCGCGAGAAGATGCGGATCTCGGCCAGGTCGGTGTTCATGAAGTGCTTGAGCACCGTGTTGCCGAACGAGCCGGTGCCGCCCGTGATCATGAGGGTCTTGTCTTTGAATGCAGTCGTGGGTTTCATTTACTTGCCTTCCTTGCGTTTTGCGCCCGTGAACTGGTAAAAGAGAAATTTGGTATTAGTAACGAGATATCGTTTGAAAAGTCGCTTCGGCTCCTGCATCAGGCGGTATAGCCACTCAAGGCTTAGGTTCTGCATCCATATCGGCGCCTCCGGCACCACGCCGGCGAGAACGTTGAAGGCTCCCCCTACGCCAATCATCAGTGGCTGGGGACCGCCTTTAAGCTCATGCATGAGGACTTCCTGACGCGGAGCACCAAGCGCAATCCATGCAAAATCGGCGCCAGAATCAGCAATGCGTCGTGAAAGGTCTCGTTTCTCACCATCTGAGAGCGGACGAAAGACGGAAGGCTCCATGCCAGCAATTTCCAAGCCCGGATACTCTTCCTGAAGCGATTCCTTGAGCGCCTCAAGGTTTTTCTGTTCGTTGCCGTAGAAGTAATGGCTCCATCCTTGCTGCACGGAAATGTTGAATATTTCTCGCATCAGATCGGGTCCAGTTACACGCCCCATTGACTCAATAGTTTTACGTCCGACAACAGATAAAGGCTTGCCGTCGGGAACGGACATGAGGGAGTCAGCTTGGCAGGCCCAATAGGAGGGGTCGTCATGAGCCATAACCGATGTGTGCGCATTGGAAACGCAAATATACTCACCGTGCAGCTCATCTATATGACGGCTAAGAAACTCGACGCACTCGTACATATTGGTTCCCGTGATCGGAACATCGATTACGGGAACGCGTTTGAGTACAGTGAATGTTGAATAGTCCTGAATCATTAGCATGCACCCTTGCCTGTGATGACCTCGATCACCGTAAGGACGACGATCTTGAAGTCGGTGATGACGCCGCGCTTAGCGATGTACTCCAGGTCTCGGCGGACCATGCCGTCGAAGTCGGTGCCGTTGCGTTCGGTGACCTGCCACCAGCCCGTAATCCCGGGCTTCACTGCCAGGCGCTGTAGGTCGTACTTGGTGTACTCAGCGACCTCATTCGGCAACGGCGGACGAGGGCCCACGACAGACATCTGGCCCAGGAACACGTTCAGGAACTGCGGGAACTCGTCGATGGAGTGCTTGCGGATGAACTTACCGATCTTGGTGACGCGCGGGTCATCCTTCATCTTGAACATGGCGCCGGCGATCTCGTTCTGCCCCCTGAGCTCGGCAAGACGCTCGTCGGCGTCCTTGTACATGCTTCGGAACTTCCACATGCGGAAGGTGGACAGGCTGCCGTCACGATGGGTCTGGCC
>CABVAY010000033.1 GCA_902496455.1 uncultured Collinsella sp. | reverse complement strand
CTACTACGTTTGGCCGGCATCCCCCGACCATGGCGCCTCGGGCAAAAATAAAACCGCAGGCAGACGGCCTGCGGTTTTCGCGAAATACGGGGTATGGTCTAGGGGCCGGGGTCAAACGTAGTAGATGGGCCGGTTTCGTGGCGGGGGCATCGCAGGCAGCCGACCGAGGGCGCCCGGAAGTGAGCAAGCAGGCTATTTGCAAGTGAAAACTAATGCCATGAAAAAGAAAACAGGCCAGACATATTGCCTGACCTGTTGAAAAACCTGGTGGGCCCTCCGGGATTCGAACCCAGAACCCAGGGATTATGAGTCCCCTGCGCTAACCGTTGCGCCAAGAGCCCTTATAAAGTGGCACTTACAGTTGGGGTGGCAGAACAGCCTCCAACGCTTTGAACCACGTCGTGAAATACTACCATGCACGCGACGCCCGTTCAACGCACGATCTTGTCGACCAGGAGGATCATGGTGCCGCCTTTGACCTTGTGTGCCAATATGAAAAAAGGCCCCAACTTGCGTTGGAGCCTCATTCAATGCTCGGGTGGAGACGAGGGGGATCGAACCCCTGACCTCTTGACTGCCAGTCAAGCGCTCTCCCAGCTGAGCTACGCCCCCGTGACGAGGAGATACTATAGGGGAAGACTTTCTTTGATGCAAGGACTTTTTTGGGTTGAATCTCTTACTTACGGGTTTTCCTGGGACGGTGGATAGAAATAATCACTCTTCGAGCGCTTATTTCTATCCACCGTCCCGATAAAACCCTGATGCGATAGACCTTACTTGTAGAGGTAAGCGATGGCGGTGCCAGTGTGGACTTGGATCGTGGCTGTTGACCTTACGACGTTGCTGATGCCCGTGTCGGCCAACAAGCCCAAGGAGGTGTGGTCTAGTTCCCACTCTAAACCGTGTTCGCTTACAACCGTCCCAGGGGCTATAGCAATGATGGAGAACGTCTTGCCTTCGGCGCCCTCAATGGTCCACGATTCGCCTGCGCGAAGGATGCGGGCGACCACCTTGTCCTCGGCAATCCAGGCAGGAGCGTCCCCGTAGCCCGCGAGAAGCCCCAGTACGGAAAGCGCCATGTCCGGACGGCCTCCCGTAGCGCAAGTCGCGACCACTTCGACACCTGGCCAGCGACGGCGGACGGAATCGAGCGCCAGCGCCAGATCGGTATAGTCCTTGTACGGGTCGTGACGCTCAACTTCAAAGTCTGTGGCAGCATCGACCAACGCGCGACCCGCATCACTCACCGTGTCGGCATCCCCCACATACACGTCGCAGCCCAGTCCCGCGCCCAGCAGCGCGTCGAGTCCGCGGTCCACGGCGACAACGTGGTCGCACTCCCCCGCCAGCTGGCGAAGCAGATCCGCGCTCGCCACCACGGGCGAGCCGCAGACCACTAATACCTTGCAAGCCACAGCCCTCGCCTATCCCTCAAACGAAAGCACGCGGGCCAAATCCAGGTCTTCGTAGCTGTCGATAAAGATATCGCAGTTGGCACGCACGTCGTCGCGCTTCATACGGCCGTGCGGGTCATAAATACCTACACGCTTAAAGCCGGCGGAGCCAGAGCTCTTAAGGCCAAAGACCGCATCCTCAAACACCCATGCGTGCTCAAACTTGTGCCCATGGCGCTCCTCCAGACGGCGCAGCGCCAGCTCGTACACATCGGGGAACTGCTTGGAGCGCCCCGCCTCGCCCGTGGTGGTCACAAACTCCATGTAGGCGTCGAGCCCGGCGCCAGCGAGCGCAGACTGCACCAGCTCGGCCGGCGTGGACGTAGCCACGCACATGGCAATGCCTGCCGCCTTCGCCTGCTCCAAAAATGTCAGGAGCCCGTCGCGCGGCGGCACCTTGGAGTAGCCATCGATCAGGATGTCGCTCAGCTCACGGTAGAGCTCATCGCCATTCGTGCCAATGCCCCATGTGTCGTGGTAGGCCTGGCACTCGTCCTCGAGCGACAAATGCTCAAATTGGGCAAAATCATCGACTGTCACGTCAACTCCGTGGCGGTGCAATAACTCGGGCTGGGCATAGGCCCAAACGGGGGTGCTATTAACCAGTGTGCCGTCGCAATCGAAAATAAAAGCAACCTTGGGAGCGGCGGTATGGGACATAAACGAACCTTTCGATGTCAAATGGTAAACAACCTGCTAAAAACGTTTTATCAAACGTCAGGCTAACAATTTTGAAACCCTAATTGGTAAAACTGTCAAGAGTTTTACCACGGCAATTCTGCCAGTGGTATAAACATGTCGCTTACCGATTAAACGTCCCCGCAAATCCGCTTTCGTCCATAAAACTAACGTACAGGTGTTATCGTAGTTTTTGCCGAAAGTTCCACCGAGCACGCGAGGTGGAACGAATCACTGAAACTTCGCCGTCCCTTCGATTCGTGCAGCCTTGGACCTTTCGCATCTAGTCACCAAGGCAACACGCTGCCGCGTCATGATGGGATCAAACGTGAGCGATACAAAGCTAAAGCCAACGGCTAAAAAGCCCGCAACCCGCAAACCGGCTCCGCACGCACCGGAGCTCTCCAAGGACGATGTCTACCTGTTTGGCATTGGAATGTGGGAGCGCAGCTGGGAAAAGATGGGCGCGCATCCCGACACGCAGCAGCGCACGCGCGGCTGGCGCTTTTGCGTTTGGGCGCCCGACGTAAAGAGTGTCCATGTCATTGGCGAATTTAACAACTGGGATGAGGAAGCCAACCCGCTGGTGCCCGTGCATACGAGCTCTATTTGGGAAGGCTTTATTCCTGGCGCCGAGCAGGGCCAGCTCTATAAATATCTCATCGAGACCAACGAGGGCGAAAAGCTCTATAAGGCCGATCCGTATGCCTTTAAGGCCGAGTGCCCTCCGGGTACCGCGAGCGTGCTGTGGACCCTCGATGGCTACAAGTGGAACGACGCCGCGTGGCTCAAGCGCCGCGCCGGCCACAACCACATGTCGCAGCCGCTTAACATCTACGAGGTGCATATTGGCTCTTGGAAGCGCCACGGCGACACGCCGCAGGGCGATCCCGACGAGTACGGCAACTACCCCGGCCCCATGGATCCCTTCCCCGCGCAGCGCGGCGAGTTCTACACCTACGACGACCTGTCGGTGGAGCTCGTGGACTACGTGCGCGACATGGGCTATACGCATATCGAGGTCATGCCGCTTATGGAGCATCCCTTCGATGGCTCCTGGGGCTACCAGACGACCGGCTACTACGCCGCCACGTCGCGCTACGGCAACCCGCAGCAGCTCATGCACTTTATCGATGCATGCCACGAGGCGGGCATCGGCGTGATCATGGACTGGGTGCCCGGTGGTTTTTGCGCCGACTCCCACGGCCTTGCCACCTTTAACGGCCACATGCTGTTTGAGCACGAGATTCACCCCAACTGGGGCACGCACAAGTTCGACTTCGCCCGTGGCGAGGTCCGGTCCTTCTTGGTCTCCAACGTGCTGTATTGGCTCGAGAACTTCCATGTAGACGGCATTCGCATGGACGGCGTGTCTAGCATGCTGTACCTCAACTTTGGGATTGACGATCCCGGCCAAAAGAAGTTCAACAAGTACGGTACCGAGGAGGACCTGGACGCTAGCGCATTTATCCGTCAGGTCAACTGCGCCGTTGAGGCACACTACCCCGACGTGATGATGATGGCCGAGGAGTCCACCGCGTGGCCGCTCGTGACCTATCCGCCGCAGGACGGCGGCCTGGGCTTCCACTACAAGTGGGACATGGGCTGGATGAACGACACCCTGCACTACATGCAGACCGATTTTCCGTGGCGCCCCGGCAACCACGGCCTGCTCACGTTCTCCATCATGTACGCCTTTACCGAGAACTTCATTTGCCCGCTCAGCCATGACGAGGTCGTGCATGGCAAGTGCTCGCTCATCGGTCGCATGCCGGGCGACTGGTGGCGCCAGTTTGCCGGCCTGCGCACGTTGGCCTTCTACCAGATGATGCACCCCGGAGCCAAGCTCAACTTTATGGGCAACGAGATCGGGCAGTTTATTGAATGGCGCTACTACGAGTCCATCCAGTGGTTCCTGACCGAGGAGTACGAGACCCACCGTCATCATCAGGCGTTTATCAAGGCACTCAACCACCTGTACACCGCCGAGCCCGCCCTGTACGAGCGCGGCTACACCGACGACGGCTTTACCTGGATCGACGCGGACAACTCCAAACAGTCCATCGTGAGCTTTGTGCGCCAGGGCGAGGACGTCGATGACGACCTGGTGATCCTGATCAACTTTGATCCGGCGAGCTACGAGAGCTTCCGCGTGGGCGTGCCGCGCGAGGGTGACTGGGAGGTCATCTTTGATTCCGACCGTCCCGAGTTTGGCGGCAGCGGATACGCCGGTGAGGAGCCCTACACCTGCTCGAGCGAGCCCTATCCCTGGAACGGGCAGATGGACTCCATCGAGATGAAGGTGCCCGGCCTGGCAGGCGTGGTGCTTAAGCGCCGCGGCCCCAGCAGCTACAAGCCGCCCGTGGTCGAGAAGCCCAAGAAGGCGACGCGCAAGCGTGCGTCCTCGGTGAAGCCCAAGACCGCGGCTGCTAAGAAGGCTCCGACTAAGGCGAAGGCTGCCAAGCCCGCTGCCAAGGCTTCGGCCAAGTCCACCACGACCAAGAAGGCAGTCACCAAAAAGGCCGCTACCAAGGCCAAGGCAGCTGCTGTTACGGCTCCTGCCAAGAAAGCGTAAAAAAGGCGTTACCACCGTAATTACCCGCCTCGTGGGGGCGTAGGATACATGTCATAACCGTTCCGGGAGAACCATCCCCGGGGGAAAGGAACGTATGAATAAGATCTTCGACAACAAGCAGGAGTTTACCGAGCTCTATCGCGATGCCGTCATGAGCATTAGCGGCAAGAGCATCGAGGCCGCCAGCGACCTCGACCGCTTTAACGCCCTGGCCAAGCTCGTGGCCGAGAAGGCCCGCACCGTTGCCACCAAGAGTGACGCCCGTGCGACCGCCGAGGGCAAGAAGCGCGTGTACTACTTCTCGATCGAGTTTTTGATCGGCCGTCTGCTCGACAACTACCTGCTTAACTTTGGCGTGCGCGACATGGTCGCCGAGGCGCTCGACGACATGGGCTTTGACCTGTCCGTCATCGAGAACCAGGAGCCCGATCCGGCACTGGGCAACGGTGGCTTGGGCCGTCTGGCCGCGTGCTTCCTGGATTCCATGGCAGCCGAGGGCATTGCCGGTTACGGCAACGGCATGCGCTACCGTTACGGCCTGTTTAAGCAGGAGATCGTCAACGGCAGCCAGGTCGAGGCCACCGACGAGTGGCTCACTCATGGCTATCCCTGGGAGGTCCGTCGTCAGGACAAGGCCGTGACCATTAAATTTGGTGGCCACGTCGAGGGCTTTGAGGAGAACGGCCGCACGTTCTACCGCACGGTGGACACGCAGGATATCCTGGCCGTCCCCTATGACATCCCCGTGGTGGGCTATGCCGGCGAGACCGTCAACAAACTGCGCGTATGGGCTGCCGAGCCGGTCGAGGAGCACTTCAATCTGGAGGCCTTCAACCGCGGCGACTACGCCCTGGCCGACGCCGAGCGCGCCGAGGCCGAGGCCATCAGCGCCATCCTCTACCCCAACGACGCCGGCGAGCACGGCCGTCTACTGCGCCTAAAGCAGGAGTACCTGTTTGTTTCGGCCGGCATCTACAGCCTGCTCGACACATTTGAGAAGGAGCATGGCGCTAACTGGGAGCTGCTGCCGCAGTTTGTGGCAATCCACACCAACGACACGCACCCCGCCATGTGCGGCCCCGAGCTCATGCGCATCCTCATCGACGAGAAGAAGCTTGAGTGGGACGACGCCTGGAACATCGTGACGCAGGTCGTGAGCTACACCAACCACACCATCCTGCCCGAGGCTCTGGAGAAGTGGCCCATCGGCACGTTCTCCAAGCTGCTCCCCCGCGTGTACCAGATCATCGACGAGATCAGCCGTCGTTGGCACGAGTCGTTCGACACCACGCAGGAGGGCTGGCAGGAGCGTCTGCGCCAGACCGCCATTCTGTGGGACGGCGAGATCCGCATGGCCAACCTGTCCGTGATCTGCAGCCACAGCGTCAACGGCGTGGCAAAGATCCACTCCGACATCATCAAGAACATCGTGCTCAAGGACTTCTATGCCTTAACGCCCGAGAAGTTCAACAACAAGACCAACGGCATCTCGCACCGTCGCTTCTTTGCGGAGGCAAACCCCACCTATGCCAAGCTCGTGACCGAGGCCATTGGCGATGGCTGGCTTAAGGACGCCTTTGAGCTGAAGAAACTCAAAGAGTTCCAGAACGACACCGAGTTCCTGAAGGCCGTGGGTGCCTCCAAGCGCGCCAACAAGGAGCGCCTTGCCGCCTACGTTAAGGCCGAGACCGGTTTGGTCATCGACCCCAACACCGTCTTCGACGTTCAGGTGAAGCGCTTCCACGCCTACAAGCGCCAGCTCATGAACATCATGAAGGTGATGGACATCTACAACCGTCGCATCGCCGATCCCAACTTCCACGTGACGCCGACGACCTTCATCTTTAGCGGCAAGGCTGCCTCGAGCTACACCTTTGCCAAGGAGACCATCCGCCTCATAAACTCCGTGGCCGACGTCATCAACAACGACCCCCGCGTGAACGAGGTCATGAAGGTCTGCTTTATCCCCAACTTCCGTGTGAGCAACGCCCAGCTCATCTACCCCGCCGCCGAGATCTCGGAGCAGATCTCCACGGCCGGCAAGGAGGCCTCGGGCACGTCCAACATGAAGCTCATGATGAATGGCGCCATTACGCTGGGCACCCTCGACGGCGCCAACATCGAGATCGCCGACCTGGCCGGTCGCGAGAACGAGGCCATCTTTGGCCTGACCGCCCCCGAGGTCGAGCAGCTCTGGGCATCCAACAGCTACTTTGCGTGGGATACCCTCAACGGCGACCGTGAGCGCCTGGGCCGCGTGATGGACGAGCTCAAGGACAACACCTTCGCGGGTCTTTCGGGCAACTTCGAGAGCATCTACAACGAGCTCATGAACAACAACGACCCCGACCTGGTCATGGCAGACTTCCGCAGCTACGTGGATGCATGGGAGAAGCTCACCGGCAGCTATGGCGACCAGGAGACCTGGAACCGCAAGGCCCTGCTCAACACCGCCTCGAGCGGCTGGTTCTCGAGCGACCGCACCATTCGCGAGTACCGCGACGAGATCTGGCACGCATAAAGGCCGCGAGCTCCCTTTGCCAGCACGGCATTACTCGACGGGCGCGACGTTGCGCCGCGCCCGTCGCTAATGGGTTAAGGAACATCGATGACAGAAGGAGAAATCGATGAGTAAGAAAGAATGCATCGCGATGCTCCTCGCAGGAGGACAGGGCAGCCGATTGGGGGCACTCACCCAAAAGATCGCTAAGCCGGCGGTTAGCTTTGGTGGCAAGTTCCGCATTATCGACTTTTCGCTCTCCAACTGCTCCAACTCGGGCATCGACACGGTGGGCGTTTTGACGCAGTATCGCCCCTACCTGCTGCATGCCTACGTGGGCTCCGGCGAGGCATGGGATCTGGACAGCCGCGACGGCGGCGTGTCAATCCTGCCGCCGTACGAGACGCAGACCGGTGGTGCCTGGTATGCGGGCACGGCCGACGCCATTACGCAGAACCTCGACTACATCAAGGCCAACGACCCCAAGTACGTCCTGATTCTTTCGGGCGACCATCTGTATCGCATGGATTACCGCAAGATGCTCAAGACGCACATTGAGAACAACGCCGACCTTACAGTGAGCGTTATGCCCGTGCCGTGGGAGGAGGCCAGCCGCTTTGGCATCCTGACCACCGACCCCGAGGACGGCCGCATCACCAAGTTCACCGAGAAGCCCGATAAGCCCGATTCGAACCTCGCATCCATGGGCATCTACATCTTCTCGGCCGACGTGCTGATCGAGGCGCTCGAGGAGGACGCTCTGGACCAGCGCTCGAGCCACGACTTTGGCAAGGACATCATCCCCAAGCTGCTCGGCGAGGGCAAGCGCCTGTACAGCTACGAGTTCCACGGCTTTTGGAAGGATGTTGGCACCATCGCCAGCTTCCACGAGACCTCGATGGACCTGCTGGGCAACAACCCCGAGTTCGATCTGTTCGACAAGCACTTCCCCATCATGTCCAACATCACCACGCGTCCCCCGCACTACATTGGCCCGGACGGCCGCCTGGACGACTGCCTGGTCTCTAACGGCTGCAAGATCTACGGCACCGCTCGCCACTCGATCCTTTCGACCGATGTCATTATCGAGGAGCGCGCCGTGGTCGAGGACTCCGTGCTGCTGCCGGGTGCGCACGTTAAGAGCGGCGCACACATCTGCCGCGCTATTTTGGGCGAGAACTCCACGGTCGAAGAGGGCGTGAAGCTCGGCTCTGTCGATACCACCAAGGATACGGCCGTCGTTGGAAATGACGTCGTTATCGGGAAGGGGGAATGATCCGATGATCAATCGCAAGGCCATCGGTTACATCACCGCTAACTACTCTTCGACCTACGGCAGCGTGCTGCTCAAGGACCGCCCCATCGCGTCCGTTCCGTTTTTGGGCCGCTACCGCCTGATCGACTTTCCGCTGTCTAACATGATGAATGCCGGCATTAAGACCGTCGGCGTCGTCATGCCGGGCAACTACCGCTCGCTGATCGACCACGTGGGCTCGGGCAAGGACTGGGGCCTGGACCGCAAAAAGGGCGGCCTGTTCATGGTGCCCGGCAACGCGTATGGCACCACCAAGGGCGGCATGCGCTTCCTGCTGCGCGACATCATCTCCAACAAGACGCTGTTCCAGCGCTCGGACAAGCCCTATGTCGTGATGATGGGCACCAACATCATCTTTAACATGGACCTCAACACCATCATCGACGCGCACGAGAACTCCGGTGCCCAGATGACCGTGGTGTACTGCAAGGCCACGCACAACGTCGATGACGAGACCAAGCTGGAAATCAACGAGAACGGCCGCCTGACGGGCGTGAGCGCCGGTGTCGTGTACGGCGATAACGCTTCTATGGACTGCTGCATCGTCAACCGCGAGACGCTGCTCGAAATCATCGACCACTACCAGGCCGCCGACTATCTGGACCTGCTCGAGGCACTCCAGGGCGACTTTGGCAACATCGACGTGTGCAGCTACGAGTACAAGGGCGAGGTCGTGGGCGTGTTTAGCGAGAAGTCGCTGTATCGCCGCAGCATGGACCTGCTCGACCAGACCGTGGCCGACCAGCTCTTCGATCCCGAGCGCCCGATCCTGACCAAGGCTCACGACGTGCCGCCTTCGCGCTATGCGACCGGCAGCCACGCGTGCAACTCAATCATCTCGGCCGGCTGCATCATCAAGGGCACTGTGCGCAACTCGATCCTGTCGCGCGGCGTTGTGGTCGAAGAGGGCGCATCGGTGACCAACTCGATCATCAACCAGAGCTGCATCATCAAGAGCGGCGCACGCGTCGAGAATGCCATTCTGGACAAGAACAACGTGGTTCCCACCAACACCGAGCTTCGCGGCACGCCCGAGAACATCCTGGTGCTGGGCAAGGCTCCGTTAACTTCCGACACCACCATCGTACGTTAACGTTGACACCGCAACATCACTCGTAACATGTAGAATAGCCGCCCGGTTAGCGCCAGGCGGCTATTCTCGAATTGCAACAGGGAGACAATATGGCAGATTCCAGCAAAAAGATGCAGATCGTGTTTGCCTCGGCCGAGTGCGCACCGTTCGTTAAGACCGGTGGCCTGGGTGACGTGGCGGGCTCGCTGCCCGCGGCGCTTGTGCGCGCCGGCGCCGAAGTCATCGTGATGGTGCCCAAGTACGCCACCATCAAGGACGAGTACAAGGCGCAGATGGAGCACTTCTCCGATTTTTACGTGAGCCTGGGCTGGCGTAACGAGTACTGCGGTCTCGAGAAGCTCGAGCACGACGGCGTCACCTATATGTTCATCGACAACGAGCGCTACTTTGCGCGCGACTATCCGTACGGCTTCTTTGACGACGGCGAGCGCTTTGCGTTCTTCTCCAAGGCCATCACCGAGAGTCTGCAGCACCTGCCGGCCGGTTTTGAGTGCGACATCCTGCACTGCAACGACTGGCAGACGGCACTGGCGCCCGTGTTCTTGCGCGAGTTCTACCAGGGCCTGCCGCTGTACGATCGCGTCAAGACCGTATTCTCGATCCACAACGTGGCGTTCCAGGGCCAGTTTAGCGATACCGTGATGGAGGACATCCTGGGTGTGGCGCATATTCCCGCGGCCGCCTCGCAGCTGCGTTGCGATGCCTGCAGCGTCAACTACATGCTGGGCGCGCTGCGCTATGCCGACGCCATCACCACGGTGAGTCCCACCTATGCCAACGAGATCCAGACGCCCGAGTTTGGCGAGGGCCTGGACGGCGTGCTGCGCGAGCGTTCGTACGCGCTGCAGGGCATCCTCAACGGCATTGATGTGGCAGGCTTTGACCCGGCGACCGACAAGCGCATTGCCGCCAACTACACGGTGGAGGACCGTTCCGGCAAGGCCGTATGCAAGGCCAAGCTGCAGGAAGAGCTGGGTCTCGAGGTGCGCGACGACCGTCCGCTTATGGTTATGGTCACACGCCTGACGCGCCAAAAGGGTATGGACCTGGTCATGTACGCGCTCGACCGCATTCTGGACGGCGGCGTGCAGGTAGCCGTGTTGGGTACCGGCGACCGCGACTACGAGGACGGCCTGCGCTATTTCCAGGACAAGTACCCCGGCACCATGGCCGCGCGCATCGAGTTCGATCCAGCGCTGTCGCAGCGCATGTATGCCGCCGCCGACATGTTCCTGATGCCTTCGAAGTTTGAGCCCTGCGGCCTGTCGCAGATCATCGCCATGCGCTACGGCACCCTGCCGATTGTTCGCGAGACTGGTGGTCTGAAGGACACGGTGATCCCGTATAACGAGTTTACCGGCGAGGGCACGGGCTTCTCGTTTAGCAACTTTAACGGCGACGAGATGGGCGACGCGGTGTTCCGCGCGGCGCGCCTGTTCTGGGATAACCGCGAAGCGTGGGATCAGCTGGTCACGCAGGCCATGAGCCAGGACTTTAGCTGGACGCGTTCGGCCGATAAGTATCTGGACCTGTACTTCTTTATGCATCCGGAGATTGAGCGCCCGGCGGCTGTGGTTGAGGTTGCGGCTGAGGAGCCTGAGGCTGTTGCTGAGCCGGTGGCCGCTGAGGAGCCCAAGGCCGAAGAGAAGCCGGTTGAAGCTGAGCCCGTTAAGGCCGATCCTAAGGTGAAGGTCGAGGCTGCTCCCGAGCCCGAGCCCGAGCCCGAGGTGAAGCCTGCTGCAAAGCCTGCGGCAAAGAAGACCGCGACTCGTAAGACGACGGCCAAGAAGGCCACGGCCACGAAGACCGCTGCGAGCGAGACCGCGACCGCAAGCAAGACCACCGCTGCCAAGACAACGACCACGCGCAAGCGCACCACCGCAGCCGCCAAGAAGGCCGCCGCCGTCGAGGCTAAGCCTGCGGCAAAGGCTCCGGCCAAGACCGCTGCCAAGAAAACGACCGCGCCCAAGACCGCGACCACCAAGAAGGCCACGGCAACGAAGTCGACGACCACGAAGACTGCTACGACGAAGGCCGCCGCGAAGACGACCCCGAAGGCCGCCGCGAAGCCGGCCGCCAAAGTCGAGGAGGCGGGCGCCGAGCCCAAGGCCGAGGCAACCGTTGAGACCAAGCCGGCCGCCAAGACCACCACGCGCAAGCGAGCAACGACGACGGCTAAGAAAACCACGACCAAGGCTGCTGCTCCCAAGGCTGAGGCTAAGGCCGAGCCGGCGCCGAAGGCCGCCGAGGTCAAGACCGCTCCGAAGGCTACGGCAAAGACCGAGCCCGTCAAGGAGGCCCCGGTCTCCCCCGCCGCTCCCACTGAGGAAAAGGCTCCGACCAAGAAGACCTCCGTCCGTAAGGCAACGGCCACCCGCAAGCGCCACTAATCCGGACGATTAAAACTTAATCCTCAAAGCAAAAGAGGGCGTCCTAACCAGGCGTCCTCTTTTTGGTTGAACTTCTGTATTAAAAAGAGGGCCGGTTTACTACGATAAAATGGCTCCGGCCGACCACAGCGAGTAATCTACGAAATTGGCAACGCTTCTACCTGCGGTTTTAATATCATCATAATGACCGTGGTTAAGACCATTCAATTCGTCGTAGTAAACCGAAGTACTTTTGTTTGGCTACAAATAGTATCGGTATAGGCGTTTTCGAATATCGCTATAATTTGGATGGTAAAACGATTTTCTAGGACAACCGTTCGCCGATGGTAAACGGATGTTGTTTATACAGCCTGTGTACAACAGATATACTTACATTTTGTGCGTAAAGCCCATGGCCAGCAGGCCATGATTCTATTGAACTGGACCGTATTATGAGATTGATTCACAACAGCCGTCTGCCGCAGTTTCGCACTCCGTTTGGCGCTGTGACCACAGGAACTACCCTTTCGCTCTCCGTGATTCTGGAGGATGCCGACCCCAACCAGGCAACGCTTACGCTGCGCACCTGGGTCGATGAAATCGGTGAGTCTCGGTATCCCATGACACATGAGGGCGACGGCATATTTACCGTAGAGCTTGAGTGCACTGAGCCCTGTCTTATCTGGTACAGCTTTATCTGCAATATCGAGGGCCAGCCCGAGGTTCGCCTGGGCGCACCGCAGGGCCGCACCGGCGGCGAGGGCGTAACCTACGACTACGCCGAGGTGCCGTCGTTCCAGGTCACCGTCTACAAACACCGCGAAGTTCGACCCGAGTGGTACGAGCGCGGCATGGTCTACCAGATCTTCCCCGATCGCTATGCCCGCGATGAGCACTGGCGCGAGCGCACGCTGGCTCAGGTCGAAAAGCCTCGCAACGGAATCCAACGCCGCATGGTCGAGGACTGGAACGAGCCGCCCGTGTATGAGCGCGCCGAGGACGGCTCCATCAAGACCTGGGACTTCTACGGCGGATCGCTCAAGGGTATCCAAGAAGACCTACCCCGCATCGCCGAACTGGGCTTTACAGCCGTCTACCTCAACCCCATTTTCGAAGCAGCGAGCAACCACCGCTACGACACGGCCGATTACAGCAAGATCGACCCGATCCTGGGCACCGAGCAGGACTTTACCGAGCTGTGTCAGGCGGCCGAAAAGCTCGGCATTTCCATCATCCTGGACGGTGTATTCAACCACACGGGCGACGATTCGATCTACTTCAACCGCTACGGCAACTACCCCGGCGTGGGCGCGTGGCAGAGCGAGGATTCGCCGTGGCGCGATGCGTTTTATTTCCACGAGGACGGCTCGTACGATTGCTGGTGGGGCGTGGGCAATATGCCCGCCATCAATGAGAGCTCCGAGCTGGTGCGCGAGCGGCTCCTGGGCAAGGACGGTATCATACGCAAATGGCTGCGCGCCGGCGCTCACGGCTGGCGCCTGGATGTGGCCGACGAACTTTCCGATGACTTCCTGGCCGAGATCAAAAAGGCCGTGCTCGCCGAGAAGCCCGACGCGCTGCTGCTCGGCGAGGTCTGGGAAGACGCCTCCAACAAGATCAGCTATGGCCACCTGCGTCGTTACCTGCAGGGATTCGAGCTTGACTCGGCTATGGATTATCCCTTCCGCGACATGGTCATCGGCTTTTTGATGGGCTACAAGAACGCCTACCAGGCAGCCGAGGATATCGAAACCCTACGTGAGAATTATCCGCGCGAGGCTCTATCCTGCGCGCTCAACCTGCTGTCGAGCCATGACCGTCCACGTATCATCTCGGTGCTCGGCGGTGGCCCCGACGAGTCGCAACTGCCCGAAAGCGAGCGCAGCAAGTGGCGCCTGGACGAAAACTCCATGGGCCTGGCCAAGAGCCGTTTTTGGCTTGCAACGCTCATGCAGATGACGTTCCCCGGCGTGCCTTCGATTTACTATGGCGACGAGTACGGCCTTGAGGGTCTGACGGATCCGGGCAATCGCCGCACGCTGCCCATGAAGAAAGACCTGCACGACTTCGATACACTCGCTATCCTTAAAAACGCCTCGGCCGTGCGCCGCGCCCTGCCGTTTATGGTTGACGGCGAGATCAAGGCCTTTGCGCTCAACGACGAGGTACTCGCCTATACGCGTACCGGTAAAGACGGTGAGGCCGCAACGGTTATCATCAACCGCAGCCTGCGCAATTCGCACTGCGTGACGATCCCGGCGCTCGGCGAATGTGCGAGCGACGTGATCAGCGGCCACGAGTGCGAAATCCACAACGGTACCGTCACGCTCGATCTGTATCCGCTGGGGTCGTCGATCATCTATCACCACGCCGAGCAGCGCCTGCAGGAGCCGCTCGATCACGGTGCGGGTGTTGTATGCCATATCACATCGGTGCCGACCGACGACGGCAAGCCCGGTACGATCGGCGCGCCCACGCGTCGTTTTATCGACCATCTGGCCGCCATGGGCATGCGCTACTGGCAGGTTCTCCCCGTCAACCCCACGGACTTCTTCCGCTCCCCTTACGCCGGTCCTTCGGCCTTTGCAGGCAATATCGACCTGCTGCCCGAAAGCCACGAGGAGCTGGCAGCCGACTTTGAGACCTGGAAGGCCCGCGGAGGCGAGGATGCCGATCCGCTGTACACCGCGTTTAAACATCGCAATGCCGATTGGCTCGAGAAATACTGCGTCTACATGGCCGTTAAGAAGTACTTTGAGGGCGAGTCGCGCCATGATTGGCCGGCAGATGTCGCGCGCTACAACGAGCATCTGATCGACGACAAACGCTTCCACGACGAGGCCGAGCTGCAGGCGTACATGCAGTACCGCTTTGACCTGGCTTGGTGTGAGCTCATGAACTATGCGCACAAGAAAGGCATCGAGGTTATCGGCGATATTCCTATGTACGTGTCCGACGATTCGGCAGACGCGTGGAGCGAACCCGAGAACTTCTGGCTGTCCGATACCGGCAAGGCGATTGAGATTTCCGGCGCACCACCCGACAACTTTGCGCCCGAGGGCCAGGTGTGGGGCAACCCGACGTTCCGCTGGGACCACATGAAGCAGAACGGCTATAGTTGGTGGATGGATCGTCTGCGCCGCGCGTTCTCGCTCTACGACCGCGTGCGTCTGGATCACTTCCTGGGATTCCACAGCTATTACAGCATTCCCGCGGGCAAGGCATGCGCCGACGGCCGCTGGCTGGCGGGCCCGGGCAAGGACCTGTTCCAGACCGCCTATGACGAACTGGGTCCGCTCAACTTTATCGCTGAGGACTTGGGCTATCTGACGCCCGGTGTTCGTGCCATGGCATCGACCTGCGGTTTCCCCGGCATGGACGTGCTGGAGTTTAGCGACTACGACGTTCGTTGCGGTGTGCATCCCACGCCCGGCAAGATTCTGTACACCTCGACGCACGATACGTCGACGCTGGCCGGTTGGTGCACCCGTACCTTTGCGGGCGGCGATGAACCGAGCGGTGTTGAGGTGGCGGCCAAGCTGATGAGCGACGCGCTGGCAAGCGACGCTCCCCTGGTGATGATGCCACTGCAGGATGTCCTGGGGCTTGGCGACGACGCGCGCATGAACGTTCCGGGCGTGGCCACGGGCAACTGGACCTGGCAGGCTGACGAGGCGGACATTGCAGCCGCCGAGAACAAAACCGCACAGCTCCTTCGCAACAACCATAGATTCTGGAGCGAAGCGTGATAAAACCCCCGATATAGGGTACAGTTACAGACGTTTGAATTTATGCGGGCAGAGTAATCTGCCCGCTTTGTGCTGAAAAGGAAGTATTATGGCGCGCTACGATTACAAGTGCTCGAGCTGCGGCAACGTGTTTGAGGTTGAGCATCCCATGTCCGAGACTCCCGAGGTCGTGTGCCCCAGCTGCGGTGCCCCGGCGGCCAAGACGTTCTCGGCCAGCGGCATTAAATTTGAGGGCAGCGGTTTCTACAACACCGATCAGCGAAGCGGCGGCTCCAGCACCAGCGCCACCAGCGGCTGCTGCGCCAACTGCCCGCACAGCCACTAGGAACCAAACAGCCCCGCGATCGACACCGATCGCGGGGCTGATTCTTTAGCTACCCAGGTTTCCTTATGAGATGCGGTGAAATAAGGACTGTTTGGTGGGCAGAAGCCGCCATTCAATCCCTACTTCACCGCAACATATTAGTTACTTACGAATCAGGCGGGCGCAGAAGTGGCCGTCGAAGGAGTCGGCGTTTACCGGCACGCTTTGGAAAAGGCCTCGATCGTTCTGGCGTACGGAAACGAGCTTCTTGGCCTGATCGAACTCGGGGAGTTGCAGAATCTGTGCTTCGGAAAGCGGCGCCACGCTAAAGCCGGCACCCTCGGGAGAAGCAAGGAACGCGTCCACCACCTGCGTGTTCTCCTCGTCGAAGACGGAGCACGTCGCATAGATGAGCTCACCGCCGGCAGCCACGCGTGCGGCTGCTTCCTTGAGCATCATCAACTGCAGTTTGGGCAACTCGGTCGTAACGTCATTCTCAGTTAGGCGCCACGGGATCTCGGGATGACGACGCATGGTGCCAGTGCCAGAGCACGGCGCATCGATAAACACCGTGTCGAACAGGGCGGGCTCGCCAAGCATCGCGTCAAAGGACGTGAGCACCTCATTGAGCTCGCAGGCATCGCCCGACACCGTACGAACACCTAAGATACCCGCCTTATGCAGGCGCGCGAGATTCTGATCACACTTGCGATCGTGCAGATCGAGCGCGGTATGCTGATGCTCATACCCGGCACGCTTGGCCTGGCACATCATCACATAGGTCTTGGTGCCGCGACCGGCGCCAATCTCCAGGCAACGACCGGGACGTGTCGCGGCAGTAGCGATAAGCTGAGCGTTGAGGTCCGAGGCAACCGCGGCAGCGCGCTCAAAAACGCCCGAAGCAACCGTGACCTGTGCATCGACCGGAGCATGGCAGCCCGGGAAGACAGGCGCAACGAGCTGCGAGATATACGGGTCGGCCTTGGTCGCAAACGCATTCTCGTGCAGTGCAAGCGGCGCGGGGGCCAGATTACCGGCAAAGTTGAGCGCACCCTCGGGCGTATCGAACGAGGCCATGATACGAGCGCACAGCCAGCGAGGAAGACCCATCAAACGAGAAAGGCGAACCAAACGGCGCTCGGACTCATCCACGTCAGATGCCGTGGTAAAATCCTCCACGTTGTCCGCAACCTTGTGCAGCACCGCGTTAGCCAGGCCCGCGGCAGACTTAGCACCGCTGCGCACCAGCTCAACACCCTGGCTCACGGCAACGCGGCCCGGCGTATGCAGGTAGAGCATCTCGAAGGCCGAGATGCGAAGCGCCATGCGAACGCGCGGCGCGACCTTTTTTGGCTTATCCAAAAACTGATCGAGCAACTCATCCAAAATGCCCTGCGTGGCGGCAACACCGAGCGCCAAACGCGAGGCAAAAGCGGAATCGCGCTGGTCAATAGCCTTGGCGGAAGCACGCGAAGACAACACGTCGCGTGCGTACATACCGCGGCGATCGGCCTCCATCAACACATCGAGCGCAAGCTTGCGCGCGGGAGACAACTTGCTCATGACAGTACACCCCACGTAAGGTCGGCACCCTGCAGGCCGGCAGCCCAGGCAGAAGCAGCCATGGCACGCTTGCCATCGGGCTTAACCTCAAGCAGTTCAACCGCGCCATCGGAAAGGCCCAGGTAAACACGCTTGCTCTTAACGGCAACAGCACCCTCGCCAAGCGACACATCAGCCGGCGCGGCATCGAGCACGCGAACCGTCTTGCCGGCAATCACACAACGGGCAGGCGCGGTATCGGACGAAGCAAGCACATGACGCACGCAATCGAGCGCCGCCATCTGCGGATCCAGACGCATCTCCTGCTTGGAAATCTTGGCAGCATGAGTGACGAGCGACTCATCCTGCTCAGTCCAAACAGCCGAGCCATCGGCAAGCGAGGGAAGCGTATCGGCAAGCAACTTACCGCCCAGCTCACCAAGCTCCATCGTGAGCGCCTCGGCATGCTTACCGGAAACCGACGTAGACGCCTGGGCACAATAAGCGCCCGTATCCACGCCATGCCCAATACGCATAATGGAAACGCCAGCAACCTCATCACCAGCAAGAATGGCACGCTGAATAGGAGCAGCGCCACGCCAACGAGGCAGCAGCGAAGCATGGACATTCACAATACCAAGCGGTGCCATATGCAGCACCTCATCAGGCAAAATGCAGCCATAGGCAGCCACACAGAAAATATCAGCCTGCGCAGCTTGGAGCGCCTCAACAACCTCCGGCGTCATACGATTGGCCTCAACGACCGGCAGGCCAAGCTCAAGCGCCTTGGCCTTAACAGGAGAAGGCTCAAGCTTCTTACCACGCCCACGAACAGCATCAGGGCGAGTAATAACAAGCGCAATCTCATTCCCAGCCGCAACAAGCGAAGTCAGCGAAGGCACAGCAAAATAAGGCGTACCCATAAACACAATACGCATAAAGATCGTCTCCTCTCAACCAAAGCCGAGACGGCTACAAATAACAGCGGAAAGCCAAGTACTCAGCCCATCCGCAATAACAATTCAACAAGAACAAATATACCCAAAAACAAAGAAAGAGCCGCATAAAAGCAGCCCTCCCAACAAAGCACCTATCAGCGAAGACGTCCCTCCCTGGCCCAACGGCACCCGGGCGAACCGAGCCAGAACAACGCTGTCCCCGGTGCTGAGCGCCCACATATCGTCCCGCGCGCAGTTTCGCAGCGCAGCGAGAATGTTTGAGCACGGGATGATATGTGGGCGCTCAGCACCGGGGACGGTGGGACCTACTCCGTCTCGCCCGGTCGAGCGCCGCGGGCCAGGGCGTCCTGGTACTCCTTGACGGCCTTGATCCTCTGCATGGGCTTGAGTCGCTCGAACATGGTATTGCCGTGCAGGTGATCGATCTCGTGCTGCAGGCACACGCAGAACAGGTCGCCCGAGGCCTCGTAGCGAATCAGGTTGGCGTCCAAGTCGTACGCCTCGACCACGACATGGTCGGGACGCTCGATCTCGCAGCTAATGCCAGGAATGGAAAGGCAGCCCTCACTAAACGGCACCAGATGGTCGCTCTGCTCCACAATCACGGGATTAATAAGCACGTACGGATCGTAGTCGTTCTTGTCGCTGTAGTCGCAGTCGATGGTGACGAGCTGAATGAGCTCGCCGATCTGCGGGGCAGCCAAGCCGCAGCCGCCGTTCTCGAACATCATCTTCTTCATCTTCTCGGCAAGCGCCTCGATCGCCGGGGTGATCTCCTCGATGACGGCGCACTCCTGGCGCAGACGAGGGTCGGGCGACAGTACGATTCCGTTGGCTTCCATGGTTATCCTTTCGGGTTGTTACATCAGGTCATAGGCGTCGACGTCAACGCTCACGCTCACGCCGCGCACGGAGCCCACCTCTTTGAGGCAGGCGTCGATATCATCAGAGATATGGTACCCTACCGGCGACTTCACAAGCAGATGGAAGCGGTAACGGTCCTTGGCTCTCTCGATTACACACGAAGCCGGGCCCAGCACCTGCGGCACGGAACTCCCCGCCCGCAAAAAGTCGGGCGCGGCGGCTTGCCAGCGGCGCTTAAGAAGCTTTGCAATGCGCCCGATGTAGTCTTGCGCGTCGTCTCGGTTAGCCGACCACACCAAGATGTTGACCAGGCGAACAAACGGCGGGTACAGCGCGTCGCGGCGCTGTACCAGGTCGTAGTCAGTAAAGATCGAACGGTCGTGCTCAGCGACGGCACGAATTACCGGGTCATCGGGCAGGTAGGTCTGGATGATCACCTCGCCGGGACGATCGCCGCGACCGGCACGGCCCGCAACCTGCTCCAGTAGATCGTAGGCGCGCTCCCCTGCGCGAAAGTCGGGCAGCTTGAGGGCGAAGTCCGCATTGACCACGCCTACCAGTGTGACCTCGGGAAAATCGAGACCCTTTGCGATCATTTGGGTGCCCAGCAACACGGCGCAATCCGCCGCATCGAACTGCTCGAGCAGCTTTTTGTGCGCATCCTTGCCGCGCGTGGAATCGGCATCCATGCGAATAATGGCGACATCCTCGGGAAGCATCTGGTGCAGTGCGTCCTCGATCTGCTGCGTGCCCAGACCCATTTTTGCCAGGTAGCGACTGCCACATTTGGGGCAACGGCTTGTGGGCGCGGGATAGGGCTGCACGCGCCAAGACGAACCGCAGGTGTGACACTGCAGCGTGTGCGTGCGCTCGTGATACGTAAGCGCGGTGGAGCAGTGGTTGCAGGTGGGGACGCAGCCGCACTCGCGGCACATAAGGAACGGCGCAAAGCCGCGGCGGTTATGTAGTAGCACGGCCTTCTCGCGGCACTCGACCACACGCTCCAGGCCTTCCATCAGCGGTTTTGAGAACATGGAGCGACTGCCGTGAGAAAACTCACGGCGCAGGTCTGCGATTCGAACCGTAGGCAGCACAGCGTGTCCCGGGCGCTCGGGCATCTCGACGCGCGTCCAGGTGGCACCGTTATACGTGCCACGGCGGCAGCGGTCGAGGGCCTCGGCCGAGGGCGTGGCGGAGCCCAAGACGAGCGGGCAGCGGTAACGCCGCGCCATCTCGGCCGCCACCTCGCGCGCGTGGTAGCGCGGGCTGGAGCCCTGCTTGTAGCTGGTCTCGTGCTCCTCGTCGATGATGATGAGGCCCAAGTCGCTGAGCGGGCAAAAGAGCGCCGAGCGGGCGCCGACGACCACGCGGGCCGCACCGCTGGCGACCATATCCCACTGGTCCAGACGCTCGCCGGCCGAAAGGCGTGAATGGAACACGGCGACCGTCTCGCCAAAGCGCGAGCGAAAGCGGCCGACGGTCTGGGCCGTCAGTGAGATCTCGGGCACCAGAACGCATGCCGAACGGCCGGCGGCCAGCACGCGCTCAATCGCCGAGAGGTAGACCTCGGTTTTGCCGGAGCCAGTGACGCCGTCGACCAGCACCACGTCGCCATGAGCGTCCAGACGGGCGCGCTCAATCTGCGCGAGTGCCTGTTGCTGGCCGTTGGTAAGGGAGACAGGCGCCTTGCCGCTTGCCGAGGACAGCGTGGTCTGCTCGCTGCAGCCACGCCAGGCGCGGCGCTCCTCCACCACCACGACGCCGCGCTTTTCAAGCGCCTTGATGGTCGCCGACATGCTGTTGTAGAGCAGGTTGAGATCGCGCGTCGTGACCGGGCCGCACTGGAGCGCCTCGATGAGCTGACGCTGGCGGACCGCGGTCTTGGGCGGCGTGTAGTCGAAACCCTCGGGCGTGAGCATGACCCAGCGATTTTGGATAGGCTTGACGGCGGGGCGCTCAACCGTCCACACGCCGTCATCGCCCTTGACCACGCGCGGACTTCCACCCGGGGGCAAGAACAGGCGCAGGCACTCGGAAAGCGTCGCGACATACTCGCGGCTCATCCAGCGCGCAATGCGTGCAGCCTCAGCGGTAAAGAGCGGCTTGCTGAGGATAGCCTCGATAGGCTTGATGCGCGCGGGGTCGAGGGCGTCGTTACCTTGTAGGTTGGCAAGCTCGGGCGCGATGTCGACGATATAGCCCGCGGCCGCACGGTTGCCAAAATGGACTAGGACGGTGGAGCCGATCTGGGCATCGTTGGCGAGTGGCTGCGGAATGCCGTAGGCAAACGGCTCGGACAGCGCACGGGTCGGGATGTCGAGAACCACGCTCGTGTAGGCGGCAGTGGGCTCGGGTGCAGGCTTAGGCTGAGCCGAGGCAGCGGCAGGCAGGGGCTTCACCGGAGCCTCCTCCGGTTCTGGCGAACCAAACAGCGAAAGTTGCTCGGCCATGGCCCCAGCACCTCCCATCCCATTCGTCTACAGAAACAAGAACCCCGCTCAGGGTGAACGGGGCTCGGATACAAACGTTTGCGCAGCGATTAAAGCGCCATCGTGCGGGCGCGATCGATGCGCGCCAGGCAGTCGTCGCGGCCGACGAGCGCCATGGTCTCGCCCAGCGGAGGGCTCACCATGTTGCCGCAGACGGCTACGCGCACGGCCTGGAACACCACGCGCTTCTTAAGGTCCATCTGCTCGGGCAGCGGTTCAAGCGCGGCGTCGATGTTGGCAGCCGTCCACTCGTCCACGCCCTCGAGCGCGGCCTTGGCGGCATCCAGAATGGCACCCATGCCCTCCTTGGCCAGGCCCTTGTTGACGGACTTCTCGTCATACTCAAGCGTCTCGGCCGTAGCGAAGATGGGAGCGGCGACGGTCACGGCGTCGGCCGGCATTTTGGTGCGCGGCTTGACGATGGCAGCGAGCGCGTCGATCCAATCCTCGCCGTACTCGACATTACCCTCGATGAGACCCGCCTCGTGCAGCTCGGGGACCATGATCTCGTCGGCAAACTGAGCATCGGACATGCCGTTGATGTACTCGGCATTGACCCAATCGAGCTTCTTGGGGTCGAAGGTCGCCGGGTTCTTGGAGATGCGATCGAGCGAGAACTTGCTGGCCAGGACATCGCGCGGGATGATCGTGGTCTCGCCGTCGAGCGACCAGCCGAGCAGCGCCAAGTAGTTGACGAAGGCGTCGGACAGGTAGCCGGCGTCGCGGTACTCCTCCACGGAGGTGGCGCCGTGGCGCTTGGAGAGCTTTTTGCCGTCGGCGCCCAGGATCATGGAGATGTGGGCGAACGTGGGCACGGGAGCGCCGAGGGCCTCGTACACCATGACCTGACGCGGGGTGTTGGACAGATGGTCGTCGCCACGGATGACATGGGTGATCTTCATCATGGCGTCGTCGACGACGGTCGCGAAGTTGTACGTGGGCGTGCCATCGGAGCGGAAGATGACAAAGTCGTCGAGCTCCTTGGCGTCGAAGGTCACCTCGCCGTGAACGGCGTCGTGGATGACGACATCGCCGCGGTCCTCGGGCACCTTGATGCGCAGGACGTAGGACTCGCCGGCCTCGATGCGGCGGCGGGCCTCCTCGGGATCAAGATCGCGGCAACGGCGCTGATAGCCCTGGAAGGGGTCCTTGCGCTCCTGCGCGGCCTTGCGGTCGGCGTCGAGCTGCTCCTTGGTGCAGAAGCAGGGATAGGCCTTGCCCTCGTTCCAAAGCTTCTGGGCGGCCTGCTTGTACAGGTCCAGGCGCTCGGTCTGGGCGTAGGGTCCAAAATCGCCGCCCACCTCGGGACCCTCGTCCCAGTCCAGGCCCAGCCAACGCATGGCGCGCAGGATGATCTGTGTGTTCTCGTCGGTAGAGCGGGTAGGGTCGGTGTCGTCGATGCGCAGGATGAACGTGCCGCCGTTAGCACGGGCGAAAGCCCAGTTATAGATAGCGGTGCGGGCGCCGCCGATGTGCAGCTTGCCCGTCGGTGAGGGTGCAAAGCGGACGCGAACGTCTGATGCCATGGAAATCTCCTCGATTGCAGGATGGATGTCTAACCGCACCAGTATAAAGCATCAATGCAACCTCCGCACAAAGGGCACCGACCTACTCATTGGGGACAGACTTAAATGACCATTCTTTGGGCAACCTGTCGGCACTTAGGCAAGGCTGGTCATTTATGTCTGTCCCCAATGAGTAGGTGCGGAAAGGGTGTGAATGTTTGATTTACGCGCTATGATGTGCCCTTGCATAGAGAGCCCGGCGGAATGGTAACGGTCGCCGGGACACGTTTTTGAAAGGACAATCATGTCAGAAGAACTTCGTTCCATCCCGCCCCAACACGGGTCCTTTGTTTTTACGTCGGAGTCGGTGACCGAAGGTCATCCCGATAAGATCGCTGACCAGATCAGCGACGCCGTCCTCGACGCAATCCTCGCCAAAGAAATAGAGCTCCAGGAGCAGGGCTACATCGCCCCCAACGGCGTGCCTGCCAACGTGGAGAACGTCCGCTGCGCCTGCGAGACCCTCGTGACCACCGGCACCGTCATCGTCGCCGGCGAGATTCGCACCCAGGCCTACGTAGACGTTCAGGAAATCGCCCGTGGCGTTATCCGCCGCATTGGCTACAACCGTGCCAAGTTCGGTTTTGACTGCGACACCTGCGGCGTCATGAGCCTCATCCACGAGCAGTCGCCCGATATCGCCCAAGGCGTTGACGAGTCCTTCGAGACCCAGACCGGCGCTACCACCGACCCGATCGACCTGATCGGTGCCGGCGACCAGGGCATGATGTTCGGATATG
>CABVAY010000032.1 GCA_902496455.1 uncultured Collinsella sp. | reverse complement strand
ATGTTGGTGACGAGCGTCGCCGCCGCCTGAATGAATCCGCGAAATCGAGCCAAAACATGCGACGCAGTGTTTTCTCTTTTATCCAATTCCGATACACTCCAAGCACAGCCTAATCGCTTTGGCCAGCACGGCATCCGCCTCGCCACGCATAACGCCAAAGCACACCATGGCAATTCCGACGATCAACAAAGCGACCTGTACCACGGGTTTTACCGCTTTGAACAACCTGACCACTCCTTTCGTAACGCGACCATTGGACCATATCGGCTATAAAATCCGTGTTAAGCGCGATTTGAAATGTGCAAGGAGACTGTTATGCGTATTTTGATCGTCGAGGACGAGCGGGCGCTGTGTGACGCAATCGCGCGCAGCTTGCGAAACTTGGCGTACAGCGTCGACTGCTGTCACGACGGACAGGAGGCGATCGACCTACTGAACGTTGAGGCCTTCGACCTCGTGGTACTCGACCTCAACCTTCCCCGCATCGACGGCATGACCGTGCTCAGGGAACTTAGGAAAACTGACTGCGAGACTAAGGTACTGATTCTGTCCGCACGCGGCGAAGTATCCGATAAAGTCGCCGGACTCGATGCCGGCGCCAACGATTACCTCACCAAGCCGTTTCATCTGGACGAGCTTGCGGCAAGGATTCGCAGCCTTACCCTCAGACGCTTTACACAAAGCGACATAGTTTTAACCTGCGGAAAGCTCCGTTTTGACACCAAGGCGCGCATCGCTTCCGTGGACAGCGAGGCTTTATCTTTTACGCGCAAGGAAACGGGAATCTTGGAATACCTGATGCTTAATCAGGGGCGTCCGGTAAGTCAAGAGGAGCTTATCGAGCACGTTTGGGATAGCAGCGTGAACAGCTTTAGCAACGCAACCCGCGTTCACATCTCGTCACTCCGCAAAAAGCTACGCAGCGCTTTGGGATACGACCCGATTCGCAATCGGATTGGAGAGGGCTACGTTATGGAGGATGGAGAATGAAAGGGCTTTCGCTGCAATGGCGCATAACGATTATGACGGCGCTGCTCACGTGCGCAGCATGCGTGCTGACGAACTGCCTGGTCGGCTATACGGGCATGCGCTACATGGATGCCATCGGCAGCGACATCTCGGCCTTTAACGCAACCGGCGAAGATTCGCTCCAGGCGTTCGACCCAACGAAAGCGGCCCTCGATGACAAGGTCACGATCGTCGTAAACGACGCACAAGAGTCTTTTGGCACGACAGCCTGGTACATTACGGCTGGAGTCACACTCCTTGGCGGCGTGCTGGCATACTTTGTGAGCGGCCGTGCACTCAAACCGCTACGGGCTTTTGCAGCCCAGGTTGAGCGTGTGCAGCCTGACAACCTAAGCGAAATCCGACTCAGTGAAGATGTACCCACCGAGCTACAGCGATGCAGCGCCTCTTTCAACGATATGATCGCCCGTCTTGGCGAAGGGTTCTCTGCACAGCGTCAGTTTACCGGTAACGCCGCACACGAGCTGCGCACCCCGCTCGCCCTTATGCAAGCACAGATTGAACTATTCATCTCCGAGCACTCCGGTTTGCAACCCGAAACAGCCGAGCTGCTCGGCCTGCTACAAGAACAAACCGAGCGCATGTCTCGAATGACCAAGGTATTACTCGAGATGAGTGAGCTCCGCAGCGTTCCTTGCGAGGACGATGTTGAACTCGGTCCCTTGTCCGAAGAGGTCCTCACCGACCTTGCGCCACTTGCCGAGGATAAGGGCGTAACCCTCGATTGCGCCGGAGACGCTTTGACAATCGGAAGTGATACGCTCCTCTATCGACTGGTGTTTAACCTGGTCGAAAACGCCATCCGTTACAGCCGCTCCGGCTCGACTGTCAACGTCTCCATCAGCGACAGCGACAGCCACGTGCTCCTACGAGTCAAAGATGAGGGCCCGGGAATACCCAAGCAATACCGAGAGAGCATCTTCCAGCCGTTCTTTCGTCTAGACAAATCCCGCAGCAGGGCATACGGCGGCGCAGGACTCGGGCTAGCGCTCGTTTGGGAGATTGCAGCGCTTCACGGTGGCACGGTAGAGGTCGAAACAAGTTCCGAGAACGGGACCACCATGCTCGTAAGCCTTCCAAAACGATCTGCAGCGTCAACCAAACAGTAAAACGAAAGGGGGCCCGAGCAACAGGAGTACAATTGCTGCATTGTTGCCACCTGATGGGAGATGGAAGATGGACTGCGATGGCTACCCGCGCATTCCCATGCCGTTGATGTGCACTGCCTTTGTGCCGGGACAGATTGACGCTGCGGCTGCAGGCATTTCCGACCCCGATTCACGCACCATCGCCACGGCAGAAGCGCTGTACTTTCGCGGACAGGCCGCCCTCGCTGCCAAGACGGCGCGCCCCTATCTTGACGCCACCGATCCCGCGCTGCGCTATTCCGCATGCTTTATCTGCGGATATGCCAGCCTGTCGCTCAACCGTATCGCCGATGCCCGCCGGTGCCTTGCTGGCATCCTCGATACGCCGGCTGACGAGGAGTCGCCCGCCGTCCACGCCACGCATATCCTGTTCGCCTCGGCCGCGAGCGTCCTGCTGCACTTGCCTTCCCCGTATTCCGCCGAAGAGTTTTATCCGCTTGCGGCGCATCTGCCCGAAGGCCTGCGCCTTTTCGCCAGCTACGTGATGGCGCATGCCCTGTACCTGCGCGGCGAATATGGCCGCAGTCTGGGCATGGCGGAAAACGCCCTGATCATGAAACAGGGAAGTTATCCCATCTCGGAGCTGTTCCTGCACCTGGCAGCTTCCATGGCCTGTATGAGTCTCAAGGACATCGACGCCGCAAAAACGCACTTCGGAGCTGCTTGGGACATTGCGCGTCCCGACGGCCTTATCGAGCTCATCGGCGAGCACCACGGCCTTTTGCAGGGGCTTATCGAGGCGTGCCTAAAAACGCAATACCCTGACGACTTCGCGCGCATCATCGAGATCACGTACCGCTTCAGCTACGGTTGGCGGCGCATCCACAACCCCGATTCGGGCGAGGACGTGGCCGACGATCTAACGACCACGGAATTCACCATGGCCATGCTCGCCTGCCGCGGATGGACCAACGCCGAAATCGCACGCCATATGGGAGTATCGCCGGGCACCGTTAAAAACCGCCTATCAGGAGTGTATGCCAAGCTTGGTATCGGCACACGCGCCGAGCTGGTCGCGCATATGTTGCGTTAGCGACCGGACTACCAAGCGCATCGAACGCGTTCCGGAACCCGGCGCTTCGCTCGATCAATTTGGACATTTTGACCCTTGAACGGCACTACCGCCACGGGGCACCTTCTCGCAAAATAGGATTATTTCCTCCGATGTTTGCGGGATGGGAGCCAAAGATGCTTGATCGCCGTTCGTTACTTGTTGCCGGAGCATCCTCGCTGGCGAGCATTATGTTGCCGCGCGTGACGGGAAGCGCAAACGCCTTCATATTGCCGTTCGCGCCCACCGAAGCCTATGCCGACGAAGAAGACCCCTTCAGGGTGCTCGTTCTCTCGCGCACCATGTTTGGTGTGGTCGTGGTCGACGTCGCCAACAAGAATACGCCCATCACGGGTGCCCAGGTCACGCTCGTGTCGCGTTATGCCGCGGGCAAGCAGCTCTCCGCCACTACCGACGACGAGGGCACGACCATCTTTGAGGTCGCCCCTCTTGCGGAAGGCTACGTGGACGAGACGACGCTTCTCGACGCGTACGACTTTAACGGCGGCATCTCCATTAGCATGGCGGGCTACCGTGATGTCGAGATTCCCCTTGCGCGTATCCAGGGCGGCACCGCCATAACCGCGCCCACGCGTCCGCTCTCCGATGGCGAGCCGTACTTTCGACAGCTCACGTTCGACGAGTGGGACATCCAGTACGCTGAGGCTACGTTCATGGCATTGCCGAAGAACGACACGGCAAACGAGCAGCCCGATACGCACGCCTTTACCGTGCAGGCGCATCTGCCACAGGGTGGACAGGCAACGCTGCGCATCAACAAAGTGACGCCCGCCGCGGGCAGCTCACCCGAAACCGTCACGCAGATCGGCCAAGTCAAGGCCAGCGCATCGGGCGCGGATAATCTGGCCACGTTCACACTCGAAGACAAGTTCCTCGACGCAGCATCGGGTCTTCTGGAAGAAGGGTGCAAGCTGCGCTTTGCGCTCGACTACCAGGGCAAAACCTACACGCTCTCCTCCCCCATGGCCGTTGTCACCGCGCCGGCCGCAAAGGCAGAATCGGGCTCGACCACTATCGTCCCCACTACCATGGACCAAGAGATTACTCCCTTTGATTTCCCGGCGGCGTTTCCCGGCATCGGCGGCAACAAGTTCACCTGTTGGATGCCCACATTTCCGATCCTCTTCGATTTCTCGTTTGCTGGATACGTGCTGTTTGGCGGAGGATACAAACCGGTCGGCTACATGAACGATTCGGGCAATCCGGATCCGGAATACTGGAAGAAATCGCCGCGTGAGTCGGGCGCCAAGCAGGCAAACCGCTACCTCGACGAAATGGAGGGGAAGTGGAATCAGTACAAGAGTATGAGTGCCGGTTCGGGCACCGATCCAAGAAACACCAAGCTGCTTCGTCACCACTGCACGCTGCTGTTTACGATGGACATCGCCACACAGCTGTACGGCTCGCTCGCCTACGATTGGGTGGGCAAAACCTGGGGTAACAACAACGACCCCGCATACGGCAATATTAAGGCCCTCTTCCAGGTAAGAACCGACCTCAATTGGACCGAGCAGTTTACCCTAGGACCGGTGCCGTTTTTCCTAAACGTCAACCCCTGGGTGCTGGCGAAGCTGGCGCTCGCCGTGGGTGCCCACACGCGCGGCAGCGGCGCGGCGTTTTTTAAAAACATTTCGCTCGACTATTCCAACACGTCGGGCTCATTCACCATCCAGATCGGGCTTGCCGTCACCTTTGGCGCCGGCGTTGCAGGCGTCGCTTCGTCTGCCGTGCGCGGCGCCGCATCCCTCACGCTGTTCATTGGGTACGAGAAGGCAGATGGACACCAGCTTCCGCGGCTGCGCGTAGGTGCAGACGTCGATGTCGATGTGATACTCCAGTTCGTCATGTTCAAGTGGACCACCAAGGCTTGGTCGGGGTCGTGGCCCACACTCCTCGATTCGTGGAATATGTCGGTGAACAATGGCAACCAGTATGTGCTCCAGCGCTCTGAGCTCGCATTGGGTGGAGATACGCCTTACACGCTGGATGCCCGCTTCGGCACGCCCAGCAACATCGAGGCGGGCGGCGTGCCGCAATTTATCGCATCGGCTACCATTGTCACCAATTCCGAGCTGCTCGCACGCGCCGAGGTTGCAGCCACCGCGACAAACGTCGCGCCTGTCGTGCGCGATTGGGATCAAGCGGTCACGTGCATTGAGCTCGAGGCGGATGCAGAAAGCGACGACACGGGACAGATCGAGCATTTCGTCCATGCACTGATAGAGAACGGCGAAAACGCCGCGTCGATGTATAAGTACACCTATATCGGGCAGGCGAAGGACGCCGCTGCGGACCCCAACGCCAATTCTGCTGGTGTATCGGAGGACGAGCGTGGCGGCATCAAGCCCTCGAGCGACAACGTGCTGTTTGCTGGCGTGCTCAGCGAAGCCCACATGAAGCTGGCAATGATTGCCGGCGTAGAATGTCTGTTCCGTATCGCCTCGGTGCGCTACGGCGACAATGGCCGCTCGCGCCTAGTGGTGCACACAAAGGCAAACGGCACGTGGTCCGCTCCCACGCCCGTGGACTTCCCCCTTGGGTTTGGCGAGGGCGACGTGGAGCGCGACAGCATATACGATTACGACTTCGACGTAGTGGAATATACGGACGGAAGAGGAAACCAAGACGCCTACGTGCTGCTGGTCTCGGGCGAGCGCCCCGCCGGCGACAACACCCATTTCGATACGGCGAGCACATCCGGCATGCTGTCCGTTGTGCGCCTGCGCATCAGCAACGACGGAGTTCGCGTGGTATCGCACACGTCGTGGCGCAGCATTTCGCGCGGCCGCCTTCAGAAGGATGGCCACCATTGTCTGCAGTGCCCGCGTATCACGGTGGGCAAGACACTGGTCGACGGACGTCTGTCGGGCGCTTACCTCCACCGCCGCGGGACCACCGCAGAAAAGGCGCTCGGCAGCGAGGCTGAGGTTGCGTTGGAGTGCTTTACCCTGTGGTCGGACGTTTCGGGCGACAGCCTGACGTTCCGCCAAGTTCTCCGCTTTCCGCAAGCACCGTCGAGTATCGAGCTGGGTAAGCCCGAGAATATCAACGGCAAAATGGTGGTTCCCGTTGCATACGAGACTGTAAGCGGTTGTGGCTGCGCATCGTACGCCGTGATCGGCCAGTCCATCGCGGGTTGGGGCGTCATGTCGCCAGATGCCACAGTACCCCACGCGGTGCCGTGGCCGCAGCACACGGGTTTTTTGGCTACCGTCAACGAGCAGCTGCAGCATATTACTTGGGCACGAGGCGCATCGGCATTTGCAACGCAGCCCGTGGGTGCCGCAGGCTGTGGCCCGGCATCGTTTAGCGTAAGCAACAACGGCAGGTGCGTGCTCTATGTAGAGAACACCGATGGCAAGGTGGGGCAAACCTACGACGAAGAAGGCAACCCGGTAGCAGTGATGGGCAAGCACTTCCGCATCTTCGCCAGCACCTTGGCAGGCAATCTGTTTACGGAGCCGTTCGTGATGTGCGAGCTGGACCATCCCGTCGATCAGATAACGACATTTTTGACGTCGGGGAGCATGCTCTCCGCGCTCGCCACGCACATTGTGAGCGCGGAGAAGAGCGAGGCAGAACTACACGGCATCGAAGTGCCCTTGGTGGCGTGTGCCGCTCCGACGGGCGCGGTCGCTACCTCGGGCGCGGTGGTGCCCGGAGCAGCGGGCGAATCCTTCATGGTCACGGTGCGAAACGACGGCAACACTTTGCTGACCGCCGGCACGATCGATCTGTACCGAGAGGGCTCCAGTCAGCCGTTCTCCAGCGCATCCATCGGATTCGGAGTGAACGCACGCATGGCTTCGATCTACGATCCAGAGCTTGCCGAGGACGCTTCGGCCAACGACATGGCACACGTGAAGTACGCACTCGAGACGCTGGGTACACGTTTTGCAACGCACCCGCTGGTAGCCGACAACGGCAACGCCGTGCTGGCACCGGGTTGCACGGCACAGTTCCGCATGAGCTTCGCCATCCCCGAGAGTTGGAGCGACGAGGTGGGCAAACGCGTAACGCTGTATGCGAAGGCGCGTAATCTGGTGGCGCTCGATCCCGTAACGCTCGAGGAAATTCGACCGGGCGCAAACTCGGCGCTGGGTGCCGTACTGCACGAGCTTCATGTGCCCGACGCGGCATGCGAACGCTCAGAAGTTCAGGTCGGCGTATGCGACAGCGCGGATACGACGGGGCTTCACGATGCACCGATGACGGCGGACGGCGGTGGCGGCTCGAGTGGCGGCGGTACTGACAAGGGCGGCGGCTCCGGCGGAAGCAGCTCCAGCAGTGGCAAGGACCACGGCACTAACAAGCGCTCCGGAAAAGCGGGCGCGCTTGCGGGCACGGGCGATGTCAACGCTCCTCTTACGGCAGCCGCAGCAGCACTCGCCGCAGCTGGTGCCGGCCTCGTCGCCTACAGTGCCCGCCGCACGGCGCTCGAAAACGACACCGCCGATGAGGTCAATTCGGATAGGCCTCGCTAGCTCTCAGTTACCTTTGCGAGAGACGCCGACTCGGCTCATCGAACACCAAAAGGGGCTGGTTCTGGATACCCAGAGCCAGCCCATTTCGCATTAGATATCATCAGGGGAGTCGAGTTCTGCCTCGAGCTTGGCACGGCGTCTTTTCGCCAACAATCCGCACGACATGTCTTCGACAGCGTATCCAACCGCAAACGCAGCAAGACACATTCGGCCGTCTTCAAACTTACTCGGACAGAGCCGACTCGGTTTTGTCCGAGTAAACGAATCTCCATCGAACTCCGAACGATTGTTCGATGGATTTCGTGTTGGTTGGAATCGTCTGTGGGCTGGGCTATGCTACCTTGACTATCTATATGACTTAAACGCAGCAAGGGAGCACCGAGAGAGCGAGTATGGCAAAAAACACCGCAAACTATGGTAACGACAGTATCCGCCAGCTCAAGGACGAGGAGCGCGTACGCCTGCGCCCCGCCGTCATCTTTGGCTCGGACGGACTCGACGGCTGCGCGCATGCCGCCTTCGAGATCCTGTCCAACGCCGTTGACGAGGCGCGCCAGGGCTACGGCAAGCTCATCACCCTTACCGCCTTTCGCGATGGTTCCATTCAGGTAGAGGACAACGGCCGCGGCTGCCCGCTCGACTGGAACCCCTCCGAGAAGCGCTTTAACTGGGAACTCGTCTTTTGCGAGCTCTACGCCGGCGGCAAATACAACAATAACCAGGGCGGCGACTACGACTTCTCGCTCGGCACCAACGGCCTGGGCTCCTGCGCGACCCAGTACGCCTCCGAATACATGGACGTCACGGTTTGGCGCGACGGCAACAAGTACTCCCTGCACTTTAAGAAGGGCAAGGTCGTCGGTGCCAAAAAGAAGGCACTCGAGATTGAGCCCAGCGACGAGGACCGTACCGGCACCACCATCAAATGGCGCCCCGATCTTGAGGTCTTTACCTCCATCAGCATCCCCCACGATTGGTATCGCGAGACCATGCGCCGCCAAGCCGTGGTCAACGCCAACGTGACCTTCCGCCTGCGTATTGAGGGCGACGACGGCGAGTTTACCGAAAAGGATTTTTGCTATCCAAAGGGCATCGAGGACTACGTGCTCGAGAAGGTCGGTACCGACTACCTCACCGAGCCCTTCTTTATCGAGGCCGATCGTCGCGGTCGCGATCGCGAGGACCTGCCCGATTACAACGTAAAAATTACCGCGTGCATGTGCTTCTCGCGCACTTTCATGATGCAGGAGTACTACCACAACTCATCGTGGCTCGAGAACGGCGGTTCGCCCGAGAAGGCCGCCCGCAGTGCTCTGACCAGCGCCATCGATGCCTACATCAAGCAACAGGGCAAGTACAACAAAAACGAGAGCGGCATCAAATGGCAGGACGTCCAGGACTGCCTAGTGCTGGTGACCAACTGCTTCTCCACCCAGACGTCCTACGAAAACCAGACCAAGAAGGCCATCAATAACCGCTTTATCCAGCAGGCCATGACGGCATTCTTTAAGGAACGCCTCTCGACCTACTTGATCGAGAACAAAGATGCCGCCAACAAGATCATGGAGCAGGTGCTCATCAACAAGCGCTCGCGCGAGAACGCCGAGAAGACGCGCCAGAGCATCAAGACCAACCTGCAGCAGAAGACCGACATGGCCAACCGTGTGCAAAAGTTCATCGATTGCCGTTCCAAGGACAAGAGCCGCCGCGAGATCTACATCGTAGAGGGCGACTCGGCAGCAGGCGCCATTCGCACCTCGCGCGATGCCGAGTTCCAGGGCGTTATGCCCGTCCGCGGTAAGATCCTCAACTGCCTGAAAGAGGACTACCCGCGCATCTTTAAGTCCGACATCATCATGGACCTCATGCGCGTGCTGGGCTGCGGTGTGGAGATCAAGGACAAGCGCATCAAGAATCTTGGCGCCTTCGACCTGGACAACCTCAACTGGAACAAGGTCATCATCTGTACGGACGCCGACGTCGACGGTTATCACATACGTACGCTCGTGCTCACCATGCTCTACCGCCTGGTGCCCACGCTTATCGACGAGGGCTACGTGTATATCGCCGAATCGCCGCTCTACGAGATCAACTGCAAAGAAAAGACCTACTTTGCCTACACCGAGCTCGAGAAGAACGGCATCCTCAAAGAGATCGGCGACCAGAAGTGTTCCATCAACCGCTCCAAGGGTCTTGGTGAGAACGATCCGGACATGATGTGGCTCACCACCATGAACCCTGAGACACGTCGCCTGATCAAGGTTGAACCCGAGGACGTCACCAAGATGGAGACCATGTTCAACCTGTTGCTGGGCAACGACGAGGCAGGCCGCAAGCGCCATATCTCCGAGCACGGCAAGGAATACCTGGACCAGCTGGACCTGCAATAGCAGCAAATCGATAACGACGGCCCATAAGAAGTTCAAGAGGAAATCGTGGCAAAGAAGAAGACGAAGAACCAGCCAAAGAAAAAGCAGGTTAACGCCGAGAACGTCATCGGCCTGCACTCCGAGGTCACCGACCAGCCGATCACGCAGACGCTCGAGGTCAACTACATGCCCTACGCCATGAGCGTCAACGTCTCGCGTGCGTTCCCCGAGATCGACGGCTTTAAGCCCTCGCACCGTAAGCTGCTCTACACCATGTACAGGATGGGTCTGCTCAAGGGTGAGCGCCAGAAGAGCGCCAACATCGTGGGTCAGACCATGAAGCTCAACCCGCACGGCGATGCCGCGATCTACGAGACGATGGTGCGTCTAGCCACCGGCAACGAAGCGCTGCTCGCCCCCTTTGTGGAGTCGAAGGGCAACTTTGGCAAGTACTATTCGGGCGACCTGAGCTACGCCGCCTCGCGTTACACCGAGGCCAAGCTCTCCCCCATCAGCGCCGAGATCTTCAAGGACATCGACAAGGACCCGGTCGACTTCGTCGACAGCTACGACGGTGCCATGAAGGAGCCGCGCCTGCTGCCCACCACGTTCCCCAATATCCTCGTCTCGGCCAACAAGGGCATCGGCGTCGCCATGGCGTCCGACATCTGCGGTTTCAACCTCAACGAGGTCTGTACCGCCACGATGCACTACCTGCAGGATCCCGACTGCGACCTGCTCGAGTACATGCCCATGCCCGACTTCTCGACCGGCGGCGAAATTATCTACCGCCGCGAGGAGATGGAGAAGATCGTCGAGACCGGCCTTGGCAGCTTCCAGATCCGCTCCCGCTGGCGCTGGATTCCCGAAGAGCGCATTATCGAGGTCTACGAGATCCCCTACACCACTAAGACCGATGTCATCATCGAGCGCATCGTCAAGCTCTCCAAGGAGGGCAAGGTCAAAGAGATCGCCGACATCCGCGACGAGACCGACCTTTCGGGCCTGCGCATCGCCATCGACCTTAAGCGCGGCGTCGACCCCGACAAGCTCATGGCCAAGCTCTATCGCTCGACCACGCTGCAGGATTCGTTCTCGTGCAACTTCAACGTGCTCGTCGACGGCTATCCCCGTGTTATGGGCGTGCGCCAGATTCTGCACGAGTGGGTCAAATGGCGTATTGAGTCCACGCGTCGCCGCATTAACTTTGACCTGGGCAAAAAGTCCGAGCGCCTGCACCTGCTGCACGGCCTCGAGGCAATCTTGCTCGACATCGACAAGGCCATCGCCATCATCCGTGGCACCAAGCTCGAGGCCGAGGTCGTGCCCAACCTTATGAAGGGTTTCGACATCGACGAGACCCAGGCCGAGTTTGTTGCCGAGCTCAAGCTCCGCAACATTAACGAAGAGTACATCCTCAACCGCACCAAGGACATCGCCAAGCTTGAGAGCGAGATTGCCGAGCTTGAGGAGATCCTCTCCAGCGAGGAGAACATCAAGAAGGTCATCAGCGACGAGCTGGCCGCGGTCAACAAGAAATATGTGATGCCGCGTCGCACGGGCAGGATCGAGCCCCATGAGGTTATCGAGGTAAGCTTGGAGCCCGAGGTCGAGGAGTACCCGGTGACCATCATGCTCTCGCGCGATGGCTACCTTAAGAAGATGACGGACCGCGTGCTCAAGAAGGCGACCACGCTCAAGTACAAGGACGGCGACAAACCCTTTATCGAGTTCCCGTCCTCCAACACCCACGAGCTGCTGGTCTTTACCAACAAGAGCCAGGTGTACAAGTGCAAGGTTGCCGCGTTTGAGGACACCAAGTCGGCCCAGCTGGGCTCGTACCTGCCGACCGATCTTGAGATGGAACCCGACGAGAGTGTCATCTGGGTCATCGACCCCGAGGACTACAAGGCCGACGTGCTGTTTGTCTTTGAGAACGGCCGCGTGGTGCGTGTCGCACTTTCTGGATACGTCACCAAGACCAACCGCAAGCGCCTCAAGAACGCCATCTACGGCGGCAGCAAGCTGCTGTATGCCCAGGTGCTCAAGGAAGATCGCGACATCGCGCTGGTCTCGAGCGACTATCGTCTGATGAACTTCAACACGTCGCTGCTCAAGACCAAGACGACCACCAACACGCAGGGCGTCCAGGCCTTTACCGCCAAGAAGGGCCGCTCAGTCACCACCGTCGGCACAACCGAGGAAATCCTTGGCGCCGGCGTCTCGGCCGAAAAGTTCACCGCGCAGAGCCTCCCCTCTGCCGGCGCCCTCATGAAAGAAAGCGACATGCCGAGTCTGTTTGACTAAAACAACGGCGACCGAACCGTCATGAGCTCGCAAAACGACGAGGCCCGGAACGCAGTAGCACTGCGTCCGGGCCTCGTCGTTTCTCATCGCGGGCATTTTTCCGCGTTTAAAGTTAGCAGCAACCGGCCCTCGCCTGCCCTTAGGCAAGCCTACGAGCAAGCTCGCGCACCTCTTCCAGCTTGGGTGACGAGGCCATGCTGTCGCGCTCGGTCATGCCGCTGATAGTGACGATGCCCTGGTCGTCCCACTTGCAGTAAGCGCAAGTGGCCTTGTACATAGCAATCGCCGCGTCATAGACCCCATCGCTATGGCTGTCGAGGAGCAGAGCCGTCTTGGCAAACGGAAATCCCGTAGCACCGAAGGCATACAGGCGATCGATGGCGATCTTCTCCTGCGCGGTGATGTCAAACCAGTAGATGGGCGAGGCGAAAACGACCATGTCGGCCTCTTTGAGCGACTCGATCACACCGGCCATCCCGTCCTTCTGCACGCATTCACCCTTATGGGCAAAGCAGTACTGGCACCCCAGGCAGCCGCCGATCTTCTTGCTGGCAACACGAATGACTTCCACCGTATGACCGCTCTCACGCGCAGTCTCTGCAAATGCGTCGACCATGGTGTCGGTATTGGCACCTTTGCGAGGGCTGCCGCTCAGTACAACGATATTCATAGCCTTCTCCCTCCTTCGTACCGCAGGCGCGCGGCACGCAGCTTGTTTTAACCAAAACAGATGGAGCTATTCAATCGCTTGCGAATCAAATATTTTGTTCAAGCGTTCCAGGCACAATCTCATTGGCCGATTGCTCCTCCGCCGGCTTGATTCAAATTTACGTGATCACATCCGAAAAAACCAATCCGCATTTGCGCGGCCAAGCAGCCCGCCTAGATTTCCATGCCCATTCGTCGCGCCTGCTCCAGTGCAGGGTGCCCGGCGATTTCGCCCACGCCGCTCACGCCGCCGGCGAAAACCGTTCCGGCGAGCGCGCGACGGGGGAAACAGTCAACCCAGCCTCGTACGGCTTTCTCCGTTCCCTCGAAGGTCGAGCGCCCGCCCTCCGCCGCCGCTGCCAATAGATACACCTCGGTAAATGCATAATCGGAGCCGAAGAGCGGGTTGGCGCGGTCCAGCATGGTCTTGAGCTGCCCGCAGACGCTGTAGTAGACGGGCGTTGCGACACCAGAACATCGGCGTCGTGCATCTTGGCGGCAATTTCCACGGCATCGTCTTGGATGACGCAGCGCCCCAGCTTTAGGCAGGCAAGGCAGCCCCTGCCGAAGCCCAGCTGCTTTTCGCGCAGGAGCACGGTCTCCACGCTGTGGCCCGCCTCCCGCGCGCCGTTGGCGAAGGCGTCCGCCAGCGTCTCGGAATTGCCATTCTTTCGCGGACTCGAAGAAACCACCAAAACCTTTTTGCCCATGACGGAGCACCCCTTGCACTCCCTATTTGCATTGACGAAAATGACGGTATTACCTAAACCGGACTTTAGGTCAAGCTTCAACTTGAAAATGAATGGAGGATGCGCGTGTACACAATCGGACAGGTGGCGGAGATGTTCGGTTTGCCCACCTCAACACTGCGGTATTACGACAAACAGGGGCTGTTCCCGGAATTGAAGCGGGCGTCCGGTATTCGCCAATTCGGCGATACGGAACTCGAGGCGCTTCGGGTCATCGAATGCCTGAAGAAGGCGGGGATGGAGATCAAGGACATCCGGCTGTTCATGGAATGGTGCGCGGAGGGCCCATCGACTTATCCCAAACGCAAGGCCATGTTCGAGGAGCGGAAGGCCCACATGGAGTCGGAGATCGCGAACATGAACCGCGCGCTGGATATGCTGAAGTTCAAATGCTGGTACTACGAGCAGCTGAATCAGGGCAACGACGAGGCTGAGCTGAAGGCGCTCATTCCCGACGGCTTGCCAGAAGAAATCAAAGAGGCCTACGAAAACGCACACGCTTGATAATGCCGCTCGAGGTCCAGCAGGTCGATGTAGACGTTGTTGGAGGACGAGTCCTTCCGCGCAACGGAGGCGGAGAACGCCTTCATGAGCTCGGACTTGCCGGAGCGGCGCATCCCCGTGATCACCTTGATGTCCCGGGTGCCCTCAAGCGCCCAAAGCCGCTACAGGTACGTGTTGCGGTCTACTCAGGCCATCATCCGCTCCTTCCGGTTTCGAAACTCGAATTCTTTTAAAGTTTCGAAACCGGGAAGGCAATATCTCGGTGACCAGCACGACTTTGCCCTGCTTGAGCAGTTTGTCGATGGTCTGCTCGATTTCCCTGGCTATATACACAACGCCTCCCGTCTTTCCGATGGGAGGCGTTATTTCACTTGCTTTTATTGTGGTCAAATTTAGGAATGCAATTCCTAAATTTCTCTATTCCTACTCAATAGGCAAATACGCACGCACGTACCTATGGTAACCGGCCGAATCGAACGTTCGCGCCAGCAGCAAGCCATGAAGGGGCCCTGCTATCGTGTAGCCATCATCTACAGCGCATTTCACGAAGCCGGAAAAGAGGTCGGCCCCAAACCCGCCGCGGTCACCGGCGTCGAGCACCGTCGAGAGCGTCCGCGACGGTGCAAGCTCCACAACGCCCTCGCGCCCGCATTCCTCACCCAGTTCCCTATACGCCTCGAGCCGCATGGCCGACCCCCAAAAATACCGCCGTTCGCCGGCCACGGGAAACCAGAAGTAGGGCTTCATAAGCGCGGCGTTTCGGTTTGCGAAGGCGACGGCGTCGGTGCATATATCCGCAGGCAAACGATGCTCCTCGCGCTCTACGACGTAGATGCAGCCCGCAAAGTCGCGCTCCTCCACAACGCCCAGGTCGCTCTCGCTGGAACGCAGTTCCTCCATAAAGCGGCTGTGCTCGCTCAGGGCGAGCTCACGCCGACGCAGGTCGTGGCGCATCTCTTCCTCGCGTCGGGCAAGCTGGCTCTCGATATCCCCCGGCGTGCGCGCCGTGAGCAGCTCCTGCACCTCCGCTAGCGAGAAACCCATGGCCTGATAGTACTTGCAGTCCCACAGCAGGTTCATCTGCCAGTCGTCGTAGTAGCGGTACCCATTGCCTGGATCGATCTCGGGCTGGATGATCCCGCGTTTCTCATACAGGCGCAGCGCGTCGCGGGTGAAGCCCAGCTTTTGGCGAATGTCTTTTTGCGTGTACCGCATGGATTATCTCCCCAAACCGCTTGACCTGGGTGTTGCCCCCACCTTGACCATTAATCACATAGTACATGGGCGCAGTATGCGCGCGCCACGATTTCTTGGAGGTAGTAATGAAGCTCGACACTCTGTTCTCTCCCATGAAAATCGGATCTTGCGAGATCCCGAACAGGCTTGTCGTCCCCGCCATGGTCACCAACTACTGCAACCTCGAGGGCACCATCACCGAGCGTTACCTTCGCTACATGGAGGAGAAGGCCCGCGGAGGCTGGGGCCTGCTCATCACCGAGGACTACTGCGTCCAGGAGAACCGTAAGGGCTACACGCGCATCCCCGGCCTGTGGAACGACGGCCAGATCGAGGGCAACAAGGACCTGACCGCCGCCGTTCACGCCCACGGCTCCAAGATCTTCTGCCAGATGTACCACCCCGGTCGCCAGGTCATGCCCCAGTCGACCTTTGGCCTCGACCTCGTCGCGCCCAGCGCCACCACCTGCCCCGCATGCCAGGGCCCCGCTCGCGACATGACCATCGACGAGATCGCCACCCTCGTGGACGACTTCGGCTCGGCCGCCGGCCGCGCCAAGGAGGCCGGCTTCGACGGCATCGAGCTGCACTGCGCCCACGGCTACTTGCTGGCCGAGTTCCTCTCCCCCGCCATCAACCGTCGCGTCGACCAATACGGCGGCTGTTTTGCGAACCGCGTGCGCATCGTGGACGAGATCATCGTTTCTATGCGCGAGCGCGTGGGGGAGGACTTCCCCATCATCGTCCGCGTCTCCAGCGATGATCTCGTTCCCGGCGGCCGCACCATCGCCGAGACCCTGCAGCTATGCCGCCACCTGGAGGAGGTCGGCTTCGACGCCATCAACTGCTCAAACGGCATGTACGCCAGCAAGCCCACCGACCAGGTCATCGCCCCCATGTTCACCCCGCACGCCGTCAACATGGACCGCTGCGCCCTCATCAAGCAGGTCGTGAACATCCCCGTCATCCTCTCCAACCGCGTTAACGACCCTGAGATGGCCGACACCCTGCTCGCCATGGGCACCGCCGACTTCGTCGCCATGGGCCGCGGATCGCTCGCCGACCCCCACATGCCCAACAAGGCAAAGGCTGGCAAGACCTGCACCATCAGGCAGTGCATCGGCTGTCTGCAGGGCTGCGAGTTCCCGCTCTACATCGACTCCGAGGTAACCTGCTTGGTCAACCCCCGCGTCGGTCGTGAGTACGAGGACGCCATGGACAAGGTCGAGACCGCCAAGAAGGTCATGGTCATCGGCGCCGGCCCCGCGGGCCTTCAGGCTGCCGAGGCTGCAGCGAAGCGCGGCCACGACGTCACCGTGTACGAGGCCCAGGATCAGCTGGGCGGTCAGTTCCGCTCCGCAGCCTTCCCCGTCGGCAAGGGTGAGCTGTCCATGTACATCAGCAGCCTGCGCGCCAGCCTCGAGGAGCTCGATGTCAACGTCAACCTTGGCCAGGAGGTAGATGAGGACCTCATCACCGCCAATAAACCCGACGCCATCGTGATCGCCACCGGCGCCAAGCCCCTCACCCCTCCCATCCCCGGCATCGAGAACGCCGTTTTCGCCGAGGACGTCCTGCTTGGCAAGGCGATCGTCAACCCCGGCCCCGTCGTCGTTTGCGGCGGCGGCGAGGTAGGCGCCGAGACGGCCGACTTCATCGCCCAGTACCGCGACGACGTCACCGTGCTCGAGATGCGCGGCGAGCTGTGCCTGGACATGATGCCCATCACCAAGGGCGCGTTCATGGAAATGATGGCCAATTCCGGCGTCAAGTCCCACGTCAACGCAACCGTCAAGTGCATCGAGAGCGGTGTAGAGGTCGATACCGACATCGCAAGTTGGAGCGGCGAAGCGGGCGCCGGTAGCCAGAACGCAACGGGCTTCGCCGTCGTCTATACCGATGCCCAGGGCATCGAGCACAAGCTCCCCGCGGCGACGGTCGTCTCGGCATTCGGCTACAAGGCTTACAACCCGCTCGAGGAGATCGCACGCAAGCACTGCGACAACGTGCAGGTAGTCGGCTGCGCCGTCAAGGCCGGTAACGCCGTCGTCGCCTCGCGCGAGGGTTACGAGGCGGGCCTGGCCATCTAGGGGCCAGATCCATTAACTTAGGTCCCCACTTCCTTACGGGAAGCAAGAACAACAAGGGAGGCAATCGTGCACACGATTGCCTCCCTTTCGTTTTTGGTGTCCGTAACTAACGTATGCACACCACCCGCAAACCTTTACAGCCCGCACTCAACCACCTGCGGCTGACCGGGAATACGGGAATAATTGAGCCGTTATCCCGGGTGGGAATGGGCTCGCTAATCAACCACGACGCTGCCGTTCTGCGTCACCGTCACGGTCATGCCGTCAGCTACGTAGCTCAAAAACTCCTCGCCCAGGCAGTCGATCACCGGCATGGGCGTGGCGTCGCCCAGCCACACGTCTTGCAGGATGGCGCCAGCAGCGGCCAGCGAGTCTATCTCCTCGCTAAACA
This sequence comes from uncultured Collinsella sp., assembly GCA_902496455.1. Lineage (GTDB taxonomy): Bacteria > Actinomycetota > Coriobacteriia > Coriobacteriales > Coriobacteriaceae > Collinsella. The sequence continues at coordinate 8,130 of CABVAY010000032.1, read as the reverse complement.
GCAGGCACGCGGGCTGCCTGTCCATGGCCACGGCGCAGTACAGTACCAGGCCACCGGTGGTCGAACCTATGGTCGCGGGCAGGCACAGTGCCTTGCCGCGCATCTTCTTGCCGTACAGGTCGGGGTTGTTCTGGTCGCCACAGGTCGACTCCTTGTCGCCAAACTGCAACGCTTTCTGAAACGACGCGAGCGTGTTGAGCCCGCCGTAGCTCACGAGTGCCGTCGCGCTTACGGTCCCGGGCACCACCACACGCCCCGTAAACGTCTTTGTCATCATCGCGCTCCCTTCGTGAGGATGTCCAGAATCTCGTCGTCGGTGTAATAGCGCGCGCTCGAATACGTGCGCAGCTTGTTTGAGTTCGTGATCACGGGCATCTTCGCGCTCAGCGGGTTGTTCATATACATGAGCGGGCAGATGCTCGACACCACCACGCCCGCCGCATCCAGCACGCGCGCAGCCGGCGTGGTCGCAAAGCGCTTCGCCACCGCGGGTGCCGCCGTAAACACACACGGCACGCTCACGCGCGTGCGGCCGGCCTCGGCCAGTCCCTGCGCTATGCGCTCGCTCCACTGCTCGAGCTGCTCCATACTCATATGCGGGCACCCCATAAAGCACAGTTTGGGCTTGGCGTCCGCGTTCTTCCACACCACCGGGTAGCTCGCGCGCACGCGCTCAAGCTCGGCGTCGTCGATCACATACACCTGCGCACCCTCGCGCACGAGCGTGCGGCCCTGCTCTCGCGCCTCAGGCGTCAGCCCCTCCACGTGGTACAGGCCCACCGAGCCGTTCGACGCGCACGCCGCACCCATGTCCTTCAGGTACGCCTTCGCGCTGCCATCGAGCTCATCGCCCAGCCACGCGTCCAGCCCTGTGATGTAAGGCACGTCGGCCATCACGCGCATGCCGATGGCCGAACCCAAAAGCTGCGCCTCGGGCCTTCGCTCGCAGCGCACCTCGACCACCCAGTCGGCGCGTCTGCCGTCGTCGGTCAGCAGCCCAAACCGTGGCACGAACCCGCACACCGACCCCATCAAATCGATGATGCCCGAGTTGCGGTTGCATCGCGCGCCCAGCACCGAGTTCGCATACACCACGGCAGACGACTCCGACCAGCTCAGCACATCGCCCATCGCGGGCACGTTGCCCACCTCGTCCATGTAGCACGTGCATGTGAACGCGTCGTCGCCCATCAGCCCCAACTCGCGCAACTGCCCCTCGTAAAAATCCTGCTTGCTTTACATGAAGTGCTTAAAGATGATCTTCTGCAAAAAGCTCGCCGGCACGTTGTCATCCAACGGCCTGGGGTCTACCGAGAAACCCATCTGGCTCACGGCCCCTTCGTCTATGAGCTTGCCCATCAGCTCGTACACCGGCCCCAGCGCCTTGAGCCCAAAGCTCGTCACAAGGTGGTTATACTTGCTCGTCACGCTCACCATCTCGTCGGCACCGTACAGGTCGCCGTAGCGCACGAGCGTCTCGAGCACCTTCGCCATCGTCTCGCCGCGCTCGCCGGCGAGCATCGCCTCTTGTTCGGCGGTCAGTTTCATAGCTTTCCCCCTTCTTCTTACAGCGTCATCGCCACGTCGTACGCGCGCCAGATCACGCTGCGCAGATTGCCCACGCCGTTGCAGTCGCCCACCAGGCGAACGCCACGGCCCGATCTCGCAAGCGGCGCAGGCGTGTACCCCGTGGCCGTCACCACGGCGTCGGCTTCGATGTCAAACGTCGTACCGTCCGCGTGCCTGCAGCTCACGCGCAGGCCAGCGTCCCCGGTGCGCGCGATGCCGACAAGCGTGGTCTCAGGATGCACAGGCACCTGCTTCCAGGCGAACCACTCGCGCAGGTACGAGCTGTTGGCCAGGCATACGCCCTTCTGCGCCACCAGGTCGTCGGCCATCTCGACAATCTCGACGTCGCGCCCCTCGAGCGCGGCGTCGTAGGCCACCTCACAGCCGGTCAGGCCGCCGCCCACCACCACAACGCGCTGCGCCGCGGGCGGATTCTCCAGGTAGTCGCACGCCTCACGCGCCAGCTCTATGCCGGGGACGGGCAGCGTGCGCGGGGTCGAGCCCGTCGCAACCACCACAGGGCCGTCGAGCTCGGTAATGTCGCGCACCTCGTCACCCAGGCGCACGTCCACGTTAAGCTGTACCATCTGCCGCTCATACCAGGCAAGCAAGTCACGCATCTTATCCTTGTAGCTTGCCCGCGCGGCAGCGACGAACACGCCGCCCAGGCGCTCGCCGCGCTCGTGAATCACCGGACGATGGCCTCGCAACGCCAGCACACGGGCGCACTCCATGCCGCCGATGCCGCCGCCCACGATGTGGATCGTCTTGGGCGACGAGGTCGGCTTGATGTAGTGGCGCGACGCCTGCATGGTCTCGGCGTTCACGGCACAACGCGCCAGATGCAAAGAATCCATAAGGTCCTGGTCGTTGGCCACACCCTTGTAGTGGCACATGTTAAAGCAGCCGTTATGGCACAGGATGCACGGGCGGATATCGGCCTCTCGACCCGCTTTAAGCTTCGACACCCAAGCAGGATCGGCCAAGAACGGTCGAGCGAAGCCTGCGGCGTCGATACGTTTCTCGGCGATGGCCGCGGCGGCGTCGGCGGGCTCCATGCGTCCGGCGCATACGACGGGCACGTCGATGTGCCGGCGCAGCTCGGCCACGTCGTCTAGGTTGCAGTTCTTGGGCATGTAGATAGGCGGGTGGGCCCAGTACCAGGCGTCATAGGTACCGTTATCGCAGTTGAACATGTCGCAGCCTGCGTCGGCCAGGTAGCGCGCAGCCTCGATGGACTCGGCCATGTCGCGGCCGGCCTCTACGAACTGCTCGCCAGGAAGTGCGCCTTGACGCAGCCCCTTCGTCTTGGATTCGACGCTGTAGCGGATGGACACGGGAAAGTCGTCGCCGCAGGCACGCTTGATGGCACGTACGATCTCGGCCGCGAAACGATACCGGTTCTCCAGGCTGCCGCCGTACTCATCGGTGCGCTTGTTCACGTATTTCAGGGCGAACTGGTCGAGCAGATAGCCCTCATGGACGGCGTGCACCTCGACACCGTCGACACCTGCCTCCTTGAGCAGACGCGACGACTCGGCGAACGACTCGATGATCTGGTCGATCTCGGGCTTGGTGATCTCACGCGACGGCACCTTGTCCGACCAGCGGTTGGGCGAGGCGCTCGGCGCGGCGCAGATGCGCTCGAGGTCCATGACGGGCTTGGCAGCGGCGCGCAGGACCGGGTTCGTGTAGAGCGCCTCCATGAGCGGACTGATGGTGAACGATCGGCCGAAGCCTGCCGTGAGCTGCACGAACAGCTTGGCGCCGGTTGCATGGAACACAGGCATCCACACCGCTAGGTCGCGGTACATCTTCTTGTTCTTGTGTAACCATTGGCCGAACATCGGGTTGTACACCGGCTGGCATCCGGGCAGCACCAGGCCGGCATCGTGCTTGGCCACCTCGAGGAGGAACTCGGCTCCTGCACGGTCGAAATGGTTCTTTTCCATCCAACCGAACAGGTCGGTGCCACCCATCGACGTCATGACGATGCGGTTCTTGATAGCGAGAGAACCTATGGTCCAAGGCTCAAAGAGAGGCGCGAGGGTATCGTTCACGGGTGCTCCTTACAGCTTGTAGGTGATCCAGGCGCTTGCGTCGTCAAAGTTCTCGTTGGGGACCCAGTACATCACGCGGTCGGTGAGGTTGTACACGACGCTGTGAACGGTGATGGTGTTGGCGTCGTCGTTGTTCCAGCTACGACGACCCACGGCGGCGAGCACATCCATAGCCGCAGACTCGTCGGCCACGATGCCGTCGGTCGCGGACAGGCGCGTGTAGAGTTCGTTGTAGCGGTCGAGGCCTTTCTTGGCATCGTCGGAGGCGTAGTAGTTGGGCTCGAGCACGAAGTTCGTGACCCACTGGTAGTCCGCCGCAGCCTCGACCTCGCCGAACGCGGCATCGTCGTCGTTGTAGGTCACACGCAGCTCACGGGCGGAACCGTCGGTGTCGGTGTCGTCGTCTGCGGCAACCCACTCGAAGATGGCGCTGCGGCCGGACGCGTCGGCCACCATGTAGTGGTAGCTCGTGCCTGCCGAGTCATGCATGTCGTAAGACTGGGCGATCTCGACGGCCTCGTCCAGATCGTCGGCGTAATCGAGCACGAGACGAAGGAAGGTGGTGGTGGTCATGTCGGGTTTATCGGTATCTTGGTTCGTGGCCGTGACCTCGCCCTCGGGACCCTGGTAGGTCATGTAGACGCCACAGCTCACGCCGGCGTCGTTCATGCCGTCGAGCGGCGCGTAGACGGCAGCCAGGCAGGTGAGGCGGTCCTTGAGGCCGTCGACCTCGGACTCGGCGTCCATGCCCAGCAGGCCCAGGTCGACCGTGGAGACCGTGGCGTGGCGGTCGCCCGAGGCGGAAGTGTGCACGATGGCGGCGTGCGTGGTGTGCATATCGTAGTTGCGGGCGAACAGCGCGTCGCCGGCGGCCGTGGAGGCGGTGAACGACGAGCAGCCGATCTGGGGCGTGGGCATGGAGATGTCGACGACACCCTTCGTGATGTTGCCGATGACGAAGTCGATGAGCTCGGCGTCGCTCGAAACGCCGCCCTGCTCGACGAACTTGTCGATGTAGTAGTCGCCGGCCATGGTCATCTCGTAGACGTTAGCATCACCGTGGCTTGCGTTGCGCTCGCGGATCTTGTGGAAGCTGGCCACGGAGGCGATCTCGTCTTTCCAGGTGAAGCCGATGGTACCCACGAGGGCCACAATGACAAGCACCAGGACGATGACGATTTTCTTTACGGTCTTCTTCATGTACACGTTCTCCTTTCATTCAGCACACTGTGTGCTGAGATGGGCAAAAGAAGCGGCGATACGTATGGGACCTACCGCCGAAAAGATGGTGGCAAACAGGTGCGCCGGGTGCAGCCCTTAAGCCCTCATGCCCGAAAGCATGAGGTCGAAGCCGTAGCGGAAGCGCGCCAGCGCCTCGTTCTCGGGAATGCCGCGGCCGAGCGCATCGGCGTTGAACCCGCGGATAAAGCACCAGATGGCATACGAGGACTGCGCCTCGTCTAGGTCGGCACGCACCACGCCGAGCTGTTTGCCCTGCGTGATAAGCGCACGAATCTCGCGATCCCACCAGGCGAAGTTTTCTTCCCCCGCCGAGTCGGCCTCGAACACGAACTGGTTGAAGTTCTGCTTGGCGACGTAGGACAGGTGCAGCGTGCGCGCAGCGATGTGATGCACGTGTTCGAAGAAGTCACCCTCGCCGTCATACGGTGCGCACAGGCTTTCGCGCATCTTGCCGGCGATGTCGCGATACACGATATCGAGCACCTCGTCGATATTGGCGAAGCGGTTGTAGAACACGCGGTTCGTGATGTGCAGGTCCTTGAGGACATCGCGCACGGTAAGACTCGCGTAGCCGCGCTCGCACGCGAGGCGTCGCACGCTCGCGACGATCTCATCCGACGTGCCGTCCACGATGCGTGTGGGTTTATTGGCGTCCATGACCCTCCTCACGAAGTCACCTATCAATCGTTCAGCACACAGTGTGCTGGGTCATAATGACTGGATAGCGCAACCGTGTCAACGCGCTTCGCATGATGCACAAAACCTGTTGCAATAACCGCCCGCGCAAAAGGGTCGACATGAACCTCATGGCCCGGCGGCCTCGCGTGCCGCTCACGAACCCCTACCTGATCTCGCTCAGCAAGCAGGAGCAGCTCTGCCCCCGCCGCGGCCACAAGACCCACTTCGCCCGGACGCTCAACCCGGACGCCGTCTACGAGGTCTGCGACGATTGCGGATATTTCTTTACGCTGGTCGCCCCCGAGTGGGCGTGGGTCAAGGATGCGCCTAAGCCCGTGGGCAAGCCTAAGTCCTCGCCCCGCTTCATCGCGATCGAGGGCGGGCTGGTCTAGGCTGAAGCCTGCTGCCGCGAATCTGCACTCTGCGCCTCTCTCCTTCCGGAGACGCAGGAGAATGCATGGCTTCCGTTCGATTTGACCGATGCAGCATTGGGTTATTTTTTCGAGACGAAAGAAACCGCCTGCCTCACGGAAATCCCGTTTCGGGCTTAAACCCAATTGCCCGGGTTCCCGATTGCGTACAGGGGAATGTTCCGCATCCAGCCCTGGTCACGGAATCCCGACATGCTGAACCTGCGGGGGCTCATGCCCTCGTAGCGCCCATTGAAGGCGCGCAGGCTCTTCGCGCGCAGGTTCTCCTCGGCCTTCACTTCGATGGGGTACACGCCGGACCCGGCCTGCACGAGGAAGTCAATCTCGCCGCTGGAGTTCTCGGCCGACCAGTAAAAGGGCACGAGGCCGCAGTCCGACACGAGCTGCTGGCAGACGTACTGCTCGGTGAGGGCCCCCTTGAATTCCGTGAAAATGCTGCTGCCGTCTACCAACGCAGCCGGGCTCAGCCCGCTCATTGCCCCCAGAAGCCCTATGTCCAACATGAACACCTTGAAGGCGTTTTGGTCCCGGTAGGCCTTCAGCGGCATGCCTGGTTTGCTCACGCGCGGCACTTTGACGATGAGGCCGGCTTGCTCAAGCCATCGCAGGCTCTCCTCGAAATCCGCTGCTCGAGCGCCTTTGCGAACGTGGCCGAATACGAACTTCTTGTTCTCCTTTGAAAGGTGCTTGGGGATGGAGTCCCACGCGAGCATAGTCCGCGCCAGCAGGTTTGCGGGCACGTGCTTGGCGAAATCGCTCATGTAATCGACAAGGATCTGGTCCTGCACCTCTCGCGCGTCGCGCACGTCTGCCGTGTCGATGTAGGCGTTCACGGCTTCCGGCATCCCCCCTACGATGTAGTAGGTGCGCAGAAGCTCCTTGAGCTTGTCCGAGAAGGTGTTCATCATCGCAAGGTCGCCCTTTTCGATCAGCTCGGCGTAACGTCCGTTTCCCGTTGCGCCAAGGAATTCGGTGAAGCTCAGCGGGAAGAGGTTCACCGAATTGACCTTGCCGACGGGGAATCCGGTCCCATGCGTTGCGGAGATGCCCAGAAGGGAGCCGGCTGCGGCCACATGGTATTCTTGGGCGTCCTCGCAGAAGTACTTGAGCGACGTGATGGCAGCGGGACAGGACTGGATCTCGTCCAGGACAACGAGCGTTCTGCCCGGATCGATGTCCATGTCGAGGTGCAGCGAGAGCGAGGAGACGATTCTTCGGGGATCGAGGTCGGGTTCGAAGAACCGGCGAGCCCGCTCATCCTTGTCAAGGCTCACATAGGCGATGCTTTCGAAATGCAGCTTCCCGAACTCTTTGAGGATCCAGGTTTTGCCGACCTGGCGCGCGCCGTTGACGATGAGGGGCTTGCGGCGTTCGCTTCCCTTCCACTCGACCAGCTTATCCATCAGCTTTCTCTGCATGGGGAACCTCCATCAACAAATTACGCCCTTATTATCGTGCAAAAACACAATAATAAGGGCGTAATAATGATGACTGATGCAAAAATCAGGCGGAACTACTCCCACTCTTTCACGCTCGTTTGTTGCGGCGCCATTCCAATTGGGTCTAGTTTGGTTGTCGGTTTTGTCCACCTTGCCGCCGAATCCCTCCGTGTGTCCTCGCGTAGGCGTTTGGGACAAACCCTGGGACAAATCCGTGAACTATTTCGAAACCGCAAGCCCACAGTTTCATTTTTGTCCGGGGACAAAATCGGGTTGGTTTTGAGGCCCTAAAACGTCCGATATGAACACCAAAACAGCCGACTATCCTCTTCGACACCCGTTTGGCAAAGTGAATCGTAGCCAGCGGCTTTAACGTCTTGCATTTCCGCAGGTCATGAGGGATGCACAAGAGCGATGACTGAAAGAATCGTCGCGGGTGGCTTTGTTTTCGCCCTTATGAGCCGGCTCTAAGCGCCTTAGGAACCGAGCGGGAAATCCGAGCTAGAGAATCCCAATCGTCGCCTTATTTCAGGCTGATTGCAACCGGCTGTTCCCCTTCCTACGCCAATGGTGTGCAGACATCTTCGATATTCTTGCTCGTTATGGCGAAAATCACGTCTCCAGGGTTTGCCTTTTTCGATTTAGCGTATTGCTCTTCAGATCATCGTGGTGTGCTCGTAGCCGCGCTCCACGAGGAGCCGCTCGGCAACG
>CABVAY010000031.1 GCA_902496455.1 uncultured Collinsella sp. | reverse complement strand
TTGAACTGAGAAGGGGGAGGCCTCGCGGCCTCCCCCTTTTTTCGTTTACGGGCTTTTGTCTCACATAGTAGCTGTGTTTTATAACCCTCGTTTGTCGCATCTTCTGCGAACGGGCTACAATAACTTAGTCTGTGCGATATGGAGGTGAACATGGCTGAAGCTGGTATCGGCGTTGATATCGTCGAGATTTCCCGCATGAAATCAATTCTTGAAAAGACGCCGTCGTTTGCTCGGCGTGTGTTTACCGAAGAAGAGCGTGCGTATTGCGATGCATCATCGCGTCCCGCTGCTCACTATGCGAGCCGCTTTGCTTCGCGCGAGGCGGTACTTAAAGCTCTCGGCACGGGCTTTAGTCAAGGCGTGGGTCGCAAGGATGTTTCGGTTACGCGTGATAAACTCGGCAAACCGAAGGCGCTGCTTTCGGGCCGTGCTCTCGAGATCGCTCAAGAACTGGGTGTTGTTGAGGTCGCTCTTTCCATTACGCTTACAGGAGACTTGGCCGTTGCGAATGCCATCGCGATTACCGAAGATGCTCGGCCTAAGCCAAAAGAGGAAAAGGTGAGCACCAAGAAACGCGTAGCGCAGACATTTAAAGAGGCTCGCTCTGTTTTAGATGAGCTTGAGCGGCTGCAGAATTCAGCATTGACGGAGCACCTGGGCGATGCTTCGCAAGATACGCTAGGAGCATAGATGAAACCGGTTTTGAGTACCGAAGAAGTCGTTCGTCTCGAGGATATCATCGAACGCGAAGGGACTTCGAAGGCCGAGCTTATGGAGCTAGCGGGTGAGTTTGCCGCCAACGAGGTCTTGAAGCTCAATCCCGATCGGGTTCTCGTTCTGGTCGGTTTTGGTAATAATGGCGGCGACGGTTGGGTTGCCGCCGATATCCTGAGCCATAAGGGTGTGGACGTGGATATCGTTTCTCCGGTTGAGCCGGATGAGATTCCTGCTGCTCTGGCACGTCATGTTGCTCGTCGTACTGCCGGCCGCGATGTGCACGTTTGCGTCGGCCCCTCGCGTGACGAACTCGAGGTTTTGATCGATAAGGCCGATGTTGTTGTCGATGCCATTTTTGGTACCGGTTTCCACGGAAATCTGCGTGCGCCGTTCTCCATCTGGATTCCTACGGTCAATGAATGCGCCGATTGTGTCGTATCCATTGATGTTCCCTCGGGCCTGAATGCCGAGACGGGCGTTGTTGATGACGACTGCATTCGTGCCGAGCATACGGTGACGATGATTGCGCCCAAGATTGGTCTGTATAGCGCTGATGGTCCTGAGTATGCTGGCGATTTGATCTGCGGCAATCTTTACGACCGTCTTGACGAGGTCATCGATGATGTCGACCACGCCGCCGAGATTGTCGAGCCCGGTGACTTAGTTGATTACTTTGCCCCACTACCTACGAATATCGATAAGTATTCCCGTGGCTCTGTGCTTATTGTCGCCGGATCTGCGCAATATCCTGGTGCTGCCATTATGGCGGCCAAGTCTGCAGCTCGCGCGGGTGCTGGTTACGTGGCAGTCGCGGCTCCTGACGCCTGCGCCAATCTTATTCGCATGGCACTTCCTTCGATTCCCGTCTTTGCTATTCCGTCTGATTCCCGCGGCTCCTTTGGCGCCGCTGCGCGCATGACTGTGTGCGAGATTGCAAAGAAGTACAGCTGTGTACTGTGCGGTCCCGGTATGACGACATCTGCCGGCGCTATGCAGGTGGTTTCGGGCTTGCTCGAGCTTGATGTGCCGCTTATCTTGGACGCCGATGCACTCAACTGCCTTGCTAAGATTGCCATTGACGGTATTGATAGTAACCCCGAGATGTATCGTCGCGAGCAGCCGTTGGTTATGACGCCGCACTATCGTGAGCTTTCGCGTCTGGTTGCCGGTGACGAGGTGAACGACCTTGGTACCGCGATTGCGGCCGCGCAGAATGTTGTCTGGGCTGCAGGCTCCGACAATCTGGTGGTCATTGCCAAGGGGCCGACGACGGCTATCTGTGGCGTTGAGCGTGTGCTGCTGCCGCTCTCGGGTCCGGCTTCTCTGGCAACTGCCGGTTCGGGTGATGTTCTCGCGGGTATTTTGGCCGGCACGCTTGCCACCATGCGCGACGAGATGGATCGTTGGGAGTTGCTGTATTCGTACGCCGTCGCACTTCACAGCTACGCCGGTTTTGCCGCGGCGACGGAGTATGGTGAGAAGAGCGTCATCGCGACCGATCTTATCGACTTGATCGGTCCTGCCATGGACCTGGCGGCAAAGGATGCGCTCGAAGATCTGGGAATCATGGACGAAGGGTCGGATGACTAATCATGAATAAAGCCGATTTGACGCGCTGGTCCTGGGTCGAGATCGACCGCGGGGCGCTCCGTCGCAACACGAGGGCCTATAAGAACTTGCTGAATCCACGTCAGCGCCTGTGCTGCGTGGTCAAGGCCGATGCTTATGGTCATGGAGCTGTTGAGTGCGCCAAGATCATGTATTCGGCCGGTGCCGACATGTTTGCCGTGGCGACGGTTAACGAGGGCGTTGAGCTCCGACAGGGCGGGATTACGAAACCCATCCTCATCCTAAGCGAGCCGCCTATCGAGGCCATTCCGACGTTGCTCGAGTTTGATATCATGCCTTCGGTCTATACGTCTGATTTTGCTCTTGCGTATGGCGAATGTGCCGTCGCGGCGGGCAAAGTGGGCAAGTATCATCTCGCCATCGAGACGGGCATGAATCGTATCGGCGTTCACTACACGCAGGTGCTCGACTTTGTCCGCGGTATAAATTTCCATCGCGGTATTCAGTGCGACGGCGTATTTACGCACTTCGCCACGGCCGATGAACCTTCGGGCTGGGACTACAAGCTGCAGTGTCAGCGCTTTACCGAGGCCGTTCAGGCCATTAAGGATGCGGGTTTTGAGTGCGGTATCGTGCACTGCGCCAACACGCCGTCCTCGATGCTTGACCCCTCGATGCATTTTGATATGATCCGCGCCGGCGTTGGCTTGTATGGCATGCAGCCGTGCGAGCTGAGTGGCCGCGTGATGCAGCTTGATCCCGTTATGAGCGTCCATGCGCGTGTGACGCGCGTGGCACACCCTGCGATGGGTGAGGGCGTGGGCTACGGTTTTACCTACCGCGTACCGCGTACGCGCGTTCAGATCTGCACGCTGCCGATCGGTTATGCCGATGGCCTATCGCGTACGCTTTCCAATCGTATGGATGTGCTGTATCGCGGCGAGCGTGTGCATCAGGTTGGCAATATCTGCATGGACCAGTTTATGGTCGCCATTCAGTCCAACCCGGCACACGAGATTCCCGAGGCCGAGTATGGTGACGAGATGATCATTGTCGGCCGCGATGGCGATGCCGAGATCACTATGGACGAGATGGCCCGACTGCGCGGAACGATTAACTACGAGGTCGCCTGCGGCTTTGGCATGCGTCTCGACAAGGTCTACGTGTAGGAGCCGCTATGGGCGTCATGCACATCCCCGGCCATACCCATCAGGCACCACGTGAGGTCGCACTCGAGGAAATTGAGGCCGTTCTGGGCGATTGTCACCTCTGCCAGCTCTACCAGTCGCGTCACAATATCGTGTTTGGCGTGGGAAACCCCCGCGCTCGCGTGATGTTTATTGGTGAGGCGCCGGGCCGCAATGAGGATTTGCAGGGCGAGCCCTTTGTGGGGGCGGCAGGCGAGGACCTCAACGGCATTTTGTCGCTGGCGGGGCTCAAACGCGAAGACGTCTACATTGCCAACGTGCTTAAGTGCCGCCCGCCGGGAAACCGCAATCCGCGTCCCGAGGAAGTGCTGGCTTGCTCGCCGTTTTTGCGTGAGCAGATTCGAAGCATCTGGCCCGATATTATCGTGACGCTCGGCAACCCCGCGACACACTTTGTGCTTAAGACCGAGATTGGTATTACTAAGCTGCGCGGCAGGTTCCACCAGATGGGGCATTTTGTAGTAATGCCCACGTTCCATCCGGCAGCAGCGCTGCGCAATCCGGCGTGGCAGGAGCTGCTGGAGGAAGACTTTAAGATGCTGGGCGATTATCTGGAGCGACATCCCGCACCAGAGGACGCCTCGGAATAATAAGGAGCATATATGTCCCTGGAGCGCCTGGGGGTAGGTACTTACAAAACGACTTGCGCTGCCGATACGGAGTACTTTGGCGAGCTAATTGCACCGTGCCTTGAGGACGGCGATGTGCTCATCCTGACCGGTGGCCTGGGGGCGGGCAAAACTCACTTTACCAAGGGCGTCTCGCGCGGACTGGGCGATGGGCATATGGTTACGAGTCCTACGTTTGCGCTCATGGCCGTTCACGATCAAGGTCGTATTCCGCTGTTTCACTTTGATCTATACCGCCTGGAGCATGCCTACGAGCTCGAGGATACGGGCATTTTCGATGTGCTGGGCTATGAGGGTGCTTGCCTGCTGGAATGGGGCGAACAATTCCAGGACGAGCTGACGGATGAGTATCTTTCGGTGACGCTTAAGCGTGATGAGGGCGACAGCGATGTGCGAACGATAACGCTCGAGGCACACGGTGACCGCGCAATGGAGCTTTCCCATTTGATTGATAAGGCTGTACAAGATGAGCTTGCATAACGACAACGCGCTGGTGGTGGCGCTCGATACCTCGACCGACATGCTTGCCTGCGCGGCAAGCTGGATTGATGGGCAGACGGGCGAGACGAAGCTCGTGAGTGGCGACCACATGTGTCGCCGTCACGCCAACGTTGAGCTCGTGAATACCGTTGATGGCGTGCTGGCTCAAGCCGGTCTGGATCGCAGCGATGTTGGTTGCTATGTGGTCGGCCGCGGCCCGGGGTCCTTTACGGGTGTGCGCATCGGCATCTCCACTGCCAAGGGCCTCGCGCGTGGTGCCAATGTTCCGCTGTTGGGCGTGTCGACGCTCGACGCCTGCGCTTGGACGGCGTGGAAGGCTGGCGTGCGCGGCAAGCTTGGTATCTTGGCCGATGCTATGCGCGGTGAGGTATATCCGGCGCTGTATATGCTGGTCGATGAGGGCCCCGAGCGTCAATTTGAGCGCGAACACGTGGTCAAGGCCGCCGTGGCGCTCGATGAGTGGCGCCAAGCAGCGGACTGGGACCAGGTTCAGCTGACCGGTGACGGTCTCGTGCGCTATGGCAAGCTGCTGGGTGAGGACGAGACCGCCCGCTGCGTGGAGCGCGACCTGTGGTGGCCTTCGGGCGAGGGCTTGCTGCTCGCGCACGCTGCGGGTGACGGCGATCCGGCTCGCGTCCTGCCGATTTACACGCGCCTTTCGGATGCCGAGGAAAACGAGCGCAAGCGTCTTGGTCTTGCCGAGAGTGCGCAGAGCGAAATTACGGGCGTTGCCGATGAGCTCGCCGGTCGTCATCTGCAGTTCCGTCCCATGGGCGCGGCGGATGCCGAGGGCGCGAGCGCGCTAGAGGCTGCCTGCTTTGAAGGTGCCGGACACGAGGCGTGGACGCCGGGCATGTTCCTGTCCGAACTGGGCGAGGACGTCGCTGCGCCGCGTAGTTGGTGGGTGGCACACGACGACGGCAAGCTGCTGGGCCTTGCCGGCGGTATGGTCGTGGACGGTGATGTGCAGATTCTGGATGTCGCCGTCGACCCGGCACATCGCCGTGAGGGCATTGCCCGCAAGCTGCTGTCGCATGTGAGCTATGATGCCCAGATGCTCGGCTGCACCACGGCTTCGCTCGAGGTCGAGGACGGCAACGAGGGAGCGATCGCGCTTTATAACGCTCTGGGCTTTACCGAGGCTGGCCGTCGCCGCGGCTACTATGGTGCCGGCAAGGATGCCATCGTCATGACGGCTCCGCTGCCCCTCGTGCTTCCGGTCGACAATGCTTCGCCCGAGCCGACGGCGGCAGAGCAGCGCGTATGGCCGCTGCCTGCGCCCGGGCGCTCCGAGGGGGAGCGTGCCGAAATTGAACGCCGCCGCCTAGTGCTCGCTATCGAGAGTTCCTGCGACGAGACGGCCGTGGCGATTATCGATGCGGATGGCAATATGCTGGCCAACCAGGTGTCGACACAGATTGATTTTCATGCCCGCTTTGGCGGCGTGGTGCCCGAGATCGCCTCGCGCAAACACGTTGAGGTGATTGTGAGTGTCGTGGATGCGGCGCTCGAGGATGCCGCAGCATCGCTTGGTCTTGAGGGTGGAGCCATTGCTCCCAGCGAGCTTGCCGCCGTGGGCGTGACACAGGGTCCGGGCCTGGTGGGCGCCCTCGTGGTGGGCGTCGCCTTTGCCAAAGGCTTTGCCTACGCTGCCGGTAAGCCGCTCGTATGCGTCAACCATCTGGAGGGGCACCTGTTTGCCAACTTGCTGGCGCAGCCCGACCTCAAGCCGCCGTTCATCTTCACGCTTGTCTCGGGCGGGCACACCATGCTCGTGCACGTGAAGGCATGGGGCGACTACGAGGTGCTCGGTGAGACGCTCGACGACGCTGTGGGCGAGGCCTTCGACAAGGTAGCCAAGGCATTGGGTCTGGGCTATCCCGGTGGCCCCATCATTTCCAAGCTGGCAGAGACGGGCAACCCCAAGGCGATCGATTTCCCCCGTGCGCTTAACAGCAGAGGAGACTATCGCTTCTCGCTTTCGGGCCTTAAAACCGCTGTGACGCTCTACATTGAACAGGAGACCAAGGCCGGGCGCACGATTCACCTGCCCGATCTGGCAGCTTCGTTTGAGGCAGCTGTCTTTGACGTGCAGTACAAGAAGGCCAAAAACGCATTGCACGCTACCGGATGCAAGGAATACTGCATCGGTGGCGGCGTCTCGGCCAACCCGCATCTGCGCGAGATGATGATCAAGAAGCTTGGACGTCAGGGGATTCGCGTAACGGTGCCGCCCTTGTCTGCCTGTACCGATAACGCAGCCATGATCGCGGAGGTCGCTCGCCGTAAATTCGACCGAGGTGAAATCTCGCCGTTCGACGTCGACGCCGATCCAAACATGACGCTGTAGCTGGTACGGCGCGGTCCCCGGACGGAGGGGCCGGATATAAGGTTTCCTGCTCTACAGTCCTGCGCAAGACGAAGGCCACATTAAGTGGCCTTCTTTGCGTGCGGAACTCGCGATAAACCTTATATCCGGCCCCTCCGTCCGGGGACCTTTCTGTATCGATATAGCTTCTGGGCTGGTTTGGCGTCGACAACGTCCAGCAAGGTTAACAAGCCAGCGTCGAATTTCCGGCGTTCTTTAGCTGAAAGAAAAAGTTGGCGTGCGGAGCTTTGCTCCGCATTTGGGATGGGAGCCCCTCGGGAGCGGGCGGGCGTATACAAGGTTTATCGCGAGTTCCGCACGAGCCGGAGAGCACTTAATGTGCTCTCCGTGCGAGCAGGACTGTAGAGCAGGAAACCTTGCATACGCCCGCTCGCTCCCGAGGGGCATCTCTCATGCAAAAACTGTCGTGGGGTAAAGTCCGAGGTCAGTGGCGTTTTATACCGAGAAATCCAAAAAAGTTGAAAATTCATTACAAATTTGCGTTGACTTTAGGTAACTAAAGTTTCATACTCCTTTTCAACCACTGGGGGATGTGAACACGCACGGATCGTTCGCATCATGATTGAAGAGGATTTCTTAGACATGTTCACGCATCAGCTAAACATTATCAGCGTAGTAATTATCTGATGCGGGTTAGCACATACAGCTAGCCCGTACGATAACGGGCGGCTGATGAAGATGAGGGCCGTCGAGCGCAACCGACGGCCCTCATTTTTTATGTCTAGGAAGTTCTTTTTAGAGGAGGAAATGTAATGAACGGAGTTTTGCTCATGGTTGTGGCCGCGGCGGTGCTCGCCTGCGGCTATCTGGGCTACGGCCGCTGGCTGGCCAACAAGTGGGGCGTTGACAAAGAGGCCCTCACGCCGGCCAAGCGCATGAAGGACGGCAACAGCTTCTCGCCCGTCTCCGCCTTCACCGCGTTCTCGCACCAGTTCAGCTCGATCTGCGGTGCTGGTCCTGTTACGGGTACGATCGTCGCCATGGCCTTTGGCTGGCTGCCCGTCGTGCTCTGGGTCCTCGTCGGCGGCATCTTCTTTGGTGCCGTCCACGACTTTGGTGCTCTGTACGCTTCGATGAAGAACAACGGCAAGTCGCTCGCTCAGCTCATCGAGAAGTACATCGGCAAGACCGGCCGTCGCCTGTTCCTGCTGTTCTGCTGGCTGTTCTGCATCATCGTCATCGCCGCCTTCACCGACATGGTCTGCAAGACGTTCATGTTCACCCCGGCCGTTGACGCTTCTGGTGCTGCTACCGGTGCCATCGACTTCACCAAGTCCTATGCCGCCGGCTGCGCTGGTACCATCTCCATCCTGTTCACCTTCGTCGCTATCGCCTTTGGTTGGGCCCAGAATAAGTTCAACCTCACCGGTGCTGCCGAGTTCGTCACCGGCGTGGTCCTCATGGTTCTCATGTTCGCCGTCGGTATGCAGTTCCCGGTCTACCTGGATAAGTTCCAGTGGTTCGCCGTCGTCATGGTCTACCTGGTCTTCGCTGGCGCTATGCCCATCCAGATGCTCAAGACCCCGCGTGACTACCTCACTTCCATCATGATGATCGTCATGATCGTCTGCGCTGTCCTCGGCATCGTCGTCCTGGGCGTCAACGGTCAGGCCACTATCACCGCTCCGGTCTTCACCGGCTTCTCCACTGCCTCCGGCATGATGTTCCCGGTCCTGTTCGTCTCCGTCGCTTGCGGTGCTCTCTCCGGTTTCCACAGCCTCGTTTCTTCCGGCACCTCTTCTAAGCAGGTCGAGAAGGAGCAGGACGCCGTCAAGGTCGGTTATGGCGCCATGATCGTCGAGTCCTTCGTCGGCATCCTTGCCATCATCGTCGCCGGCATCATGTTCTCCGACATGAACACCGCCGGTACCGGCGCCCTCAACGCCGGCGTCGCTTCCACCCCGTTCCAGATCTTCGCCGCTGGCATCTCCCGCGGTATGCAGGCCTTCGGTGTTGACGGCACGCTCGCTACCGTCTTTATGACCATGAACGTTTCCGCTCTGGCCCTGACCTCGCTCGACGCCGTCGCCCGCATCGCCCGCACCTCGTTCTCCGAGTTCTTTGCCCAGACCAACGACGCCCTGGCCATCGAGTCCAAGGCCGGCTACATGAAGGTCCTCGGCAACCCCTGGTTCGCCACGGTCGTCACCCTGCTTCCCGGTCTCGCCCTCGCTTTTGGTGGCTATGCCAACATCTGGCCGCTCTTTGGTGCTTCCAACCAGCTGCTCGGCGGCATGACCATGATCACCCTCGCCGTGTTCTGCAAGTGCACCGGCCGCAAGGGCTGGATGCTCTACGTGCCCGTCGTCTTCCTGCTCTGCTGCACCTTCACCTCGCTGGTCCAGAGCGCCATGGGCTGCATGGCCGCTGTCCAGGCTTACGGCTTCTTCGGCACCATCCCGGCTACCGCCACCACGGCCGCCGTCTCCGTCGCCGCCACCAAGGGCCTGCAGCTTGTCTTCGCCGTCCTGCTGATGGTCCTGGGCCTCATCGTCGCCGTTAACTGCCTCAAGGAGTTCTTCGGCAAGGAGGCTGGCTCCATGCCCGACGAGGAACCCGAGTGGTCCGAGATGGGCAAGGCCGAGTATGGCCGCGCCGCTGCTGCCGAGGCTCCTGCCGACACCGAGGCCGCCAAGGCCTAGTCGACCTGACGAGTTGAACGTCACATCTATATGACTCGGAAAGACTGGGTCCGCGACTTCGCGGGCTCGGTCTTTTTTTCATGCAAAAGCGGGTGACGCTCGAGTGTTCTCACAGATGTTTTGCATGGATAAGGGCGCGCGTTGTACCATATGGACGTATATGTGTGCATATGAAAGGGGCCCCGTGGCCAAGACGGTATATTCCGATAACCAAAATAATGTCGATGCCCTGGCTGAACGTCTGAGCAGCCAGACGTCGCTTTCTGCCGAGCGTGCCAAGCTGGTTGCCTACGACCTGCTCTGCCGCAAGGCGCTCAAGATTAAGTCGAGTGCGCTGGCGCAAATTTTCCGCTCCGTCGATAAGGAATGTGACACCAAGGCGATGCGCGATGAGCTTATCGCGGCAAATATCGTGACCAAGATCGAGGGTAGCGGCATTAACGGGCGCCCGGCGTTCTATACCATCAATGCCGAGATTAACGATGCCCAGGAGCGGCCCGTCGAGGTTGCCGAAGAGGCCGTCGAGGACGTTGTCGAGGCGCCCGCTTCGGTGGAAACGGCTCCGCGCGAGCATGTCGATACCGATGAGTTGCTCGATGAGAACGTCGTGCGTGCCTTTACGGCCAAGGCAGGACGCGGCGGTTTTGGCGGGGGTGGCAAGCGCGATGCGCAGCGCCGCGCCCAGCAGGAGCGCTTCCGTCGCGCCGTTGCTCAAAAGGGTGAGACGGATGCTGAGGCTGTTGAGATCGAGGTTGCTGCCGAGTCGCAGAAGCCCGCGAGGGAGCAAAAGCCCGTGGAGGCCCAAGAGCCCAAGCGTCGTCGCGGTGCTCACTTTAAGACTGCACAGCAGGATGCCGCGCGTGAGGTTGAAGAGTCTTCTGAGGTTGCAGACGATGTTGAGGAGTCTGCCAAGAAGGCTCCGGGTTCGTGTCGTCCTGGTCGCGGTTTTGCGGGACGTGCATATCCCGTAAAGCGTCAGGAGAAGGGCGAGTCGGTTTCGACCACCCAGGACGAGAAGACCGTTGAGCCGGCGGCTCGCGAGCAGAAGCCTGTTGAGCCGCAGCTTGAGGTTGATGCCGAGGCCAAGGGCCAGCAGCCTACTGATGAGCAGGCGGAGCAGGGCGCGTCGAGCAAGCCTCGCCGCCGTCGCCATCGTGGGGGCCGCAGTTCCCATGCCGAGACTGCAACCGAGAAGACTACGCCGCAGAACGAGGATGCGAAGGCCGAGGTTTCTTCGGGGCAGCCTAAGCGCCAGCCGGCGAAGGAGAGCAAGTCCGTTCGTCCGCAGAAGCAGGCGTCCTTGCCGAAGCACGAGCGCAATTCCCAGGGCGATTCTAAGCGCAAGTCTCAGAAGAAGCCGGAGTCTGCCGCAGCAGATACTGCTGCCCAGCAGCCCAAGTCGTCCGTCCACGGCGAGGTCTCGGCGTTTGCCCTTGCCCGCGTTTTAGGCAGGCAGCTGCTCAAGGTTGTCCCTACGCCTACGGCGCTCTCTAAGATCAAGGAGCAGCAGACACAGATCGTAAAGGTCGAGGGCAAGGACGGCAAAAAGGCTCCGCAGCGCACTCAGCACAACGAGATGTCCAACCGCAAGATTGCCGAGGAAATCGCAATCATCCAGGCTTGGATCGAGCAGAACCGAGGTGCCGATACGCCGGTTGCCTCGCGCCGCCAGCGTGCCTACCAGATCTTTAACGACGAGAAGGCTTTTGACGGCAAGCACGGTGAGCGCTTGATCAGGCGTATGACCGAAAAGGGCATCAGCATGCAGGCGATCAAGGTCGCCCCCAATCGCCCCGTGCACTTTACGGGCTTCTTTACGCTGGGCGCCGACAAGCCGTTCATTATGGTCGAGAACCTGGACACCTACGACGAGATCGTCAAGCTGCTGCGTGGCCGCAAGCACGCCAAGCTCTTTGGCATCAAGGTGGGCGGCGTGATTTTTGGCGGCGGATGCAAGGCGAGCGTCTCGCATGCCTTGGACGATTATCTGGCCGAGATTGGCTATCGCTTTAACTACGTCTACTACGTAGGCGATATCGATCGCGAGGGCGCGCGCATCGTCGAACAGGCTCGCAATGCCAATGTGGTTGAGATTCGCCTGCATGCCGGCATGTACCGCGCCATGCTCGCCGAGCATAAGCGTCGCGTGAAGGCCGGCGGCGAGTGCGAGCCCGCGGCTGCCAACCAGGGCGTGCCGCAGAACCTGGCAGCGACGATCAGGGATCTGCCCATGGTTACGCGCGTGCAGTTCCGCAACGTGCTACGTGAAGGCGGGCGCATTCCGCAGGAGATCCTGATGACCGCAGACTATCGGGATGGCGACTCGGGAAGCTTCGACCGCATGCTCAACAACTAGGGCGTTCGGCCCCGGGAGAGCAGGAAACCTAAGCCGGTGTCCCCACTCTCCCGGGGCCTGTGGTTACTTGGTTGTTGCATGCGGCTCGCTTTTCGGAACAGGGCTGATAATTCTAGATGCAAGGCGCTCTTGGTCGTTATGGGCCTGGGGCGTCTGTCTTATATAGGTAGATTCCTTGCGGGTTCGAATCCCTCCGCTTGCTCACAAGAAAAGCCTCCCGATCGGCTATGCGTTCGAGAGGCTTGTTTCTTTGGCTGGGACGGAGGGATTCGAACCCCCAACAGCCGGCACCAAAAACCGGAGTTCTACCGTTGAACTACGTCCCAATGTGTGGCGTTGCCCAAAAGCAACTCGTTTAGTTTACCTAATCTGCGAGGGCATCGCAAACGCCATCGAGCAGGCGTACGGCGAGTGTCTGCGCGTCGCTGGCCGTGAAGGTGCCGTTGTAGCGCGTCATGCCCGTGAGCTCAATGCGAATGCGAGCCGGCTTCTGCTGCGCGGCGACATTGGCGGTGCGGATGCGCTGGGCCAGGTTGTGGCACTCGGCGAGGGCGATCGTGGCGCGCGGCGCTGCATCTGCGGGCAGCTCATCGCTTGCGATCTCGAGCACCAGGTCAACGTCGGTTGGGACCTCGGAGTCGCAGAGCATCATGCCGCTGTTGTCGGTCGTTGCCGTGGCGATATTCCACATGCGCGACGCAACGCTGCGTGCGATGGGGTCCTCGCCGATAACGGCAATCTGGAAGCGCTCGAGCACGTTGGCGGCGCGAGCAAAACCGATACGGGACTCGGCTTCGGTGACCGAGGGCTTGCCCTCCCACACATGGTGCAGGCGGTTGATGTAGGCGTAGGTGTCCTGGAAGGCCATGCCGTCGGCAAACAGGCCGACATTTTCCTGGAACTGCTGCAGGGCGGCCTCGGTATGCGGACCAAAGTAGCCGTCGTCTTCGCCACAGGCAAAGCCCAAAACGTTGAGAGCGCGCTGCAGGGCCTGCACATCGGCGCCATGGAAATTGGGCATGCGCAGATAGAGAGTGCGGTCGCCCAGCTTATACGAAGCGTCTACAAGGGCGCTCCAGCAGGGGATATCGACGGCATGACCGGCAGCAAGGCCGCTGTCGAGCCTGAAGGTGCTGACGGCCTGCTCAGTGGTGGCTCCAAAGTACTTGTCGGTGACTTCGGCGGCATCAATCGTGTAGCCGAGCTGCAGGAGACGAGACTGCACGTCCTCGACGGCTGCTCCTTGCATGCCCGTTGTAATAGGTTCCATGAACGAACCCCTTTCGGCGTACCATTCGTACTATTTGAGCGTCTGTCGGATAGACAACGCAAAGGGATGCATAAACATGCACTCAACAGTGTAGCAAGTTGTGCCTAAATACGCTGCTGACAGGTTTTATAACCCCCGTTAGTTAAGACGCTCCACAAAGAAATCTGCCATGGAGAGGAACAGCTCGCGTGCGTGCGGATCAAGCTCAACGTTCTCGATGGCCGCTTTGGCCTTAGCGGTCAGGTCGAGCGCGTAAGTGTGGGCGTAATCGATGGAGTCGGTCTCCTGGAAGATCTCCACGGCGCGTGCGAGCTGCGCGGGATCATCGGTGCCCGAGGAAAGAATCGCCTCGATCTCGTCGTGGTGGCGCTCATCAGAGAGGGCGTGTACGGCGACAAGCGTGCGCTTGCCCTCGGTGATGTCGGTGCGGAAGTCCTTGTTGGCGGCTTCCTTAGTGCCGACAAGGTTGAGCAGGTCGTCCTGAATCTGAAAGGCAAGGCCTGTGTGTAGGCCAAAGGCGCGCAGCGCTTCGATTTGCTCATCGCTGCCGCCGCCGATAATGGCCCCGGCGGCAAGCGGCGTGGCTCCGCTGTAAAACGCGGTCTTGTGCGTCGCCATGTCCAGGTAGTCATCAACCGAGATATCAAAGCGCCCGTCACGGACCCAACCCAGGTCGAGCGCTTGACCCTCGATGGTGCGGACGATCATCTCGGTAAGCTCGTGGAGCACACGCAGCTTCACGTCGGACTCCAGCGTGGGGTCGTCGAGAACCGTCTTGGTGACCATGGTGAGCGCCAGGTCGCCACAATTGATGGCAAGGCCCGTGCCCTCGGTAAGGTGCATGCAGGGCTTACCTCGACGAAGCTGTCCGTTGTCGGCGATGTCGTCATGGATAAGCGCTCCCGACTGAAAGTGCTCGATAGCTGCCGCCGCGCTGCGGGCGCTCTCAAAGCTGCCACCTACCGCGGTGGCGGCGAGCATGCAGATGAGCGGGCGGTGGCGCTTGCCGGCATTGGCCGTAAATGTCGAGAGCGGGGTATACAGGTAGCGCTCGATATCGGCAGAGGTCGCCTGTCCGTCAAAGAACGTGGCCAGATAGTCGTTGATCTGGTCAAAGTGCTGGGCTAAAAAGCTGGTAAACGGACTGGACACGGGTTCTCGCATTCTTTCTTAGGTTGCATCGTTGCGGTGTGCAGATACCATATTGCCACATTGGAGTTGCCGGCGCGTCTGTTTTGGCGATTTGGGGAAACGGGACGCGTGCGCGTGCCGGCTGCTTATATAAGCCTAAAGTGCTCGAGCGCCTTGACGACGCCATTTTTGTCGACCGAGTCGGTGATGTAGTCGGCGCGCTTTTTGAGATAGTCCGGCGCATTGCCCATGGCGATACCGACATCGACGGCGTTCATCAGCGAGACGTCATTGCTGGCGTCGCCAATGCCGTATACGGTTCCGTGGTGGGGGTCGAGGGCGTCGAGTACAGACTGGATGCCCCCGCGCTTCGTGCATTCGCGGGGCGAGATTTCGGTCACCTCGAGTTCGAGCTCGTTAAAGCACAGCAGCGGCTCAAGTGCCTTATCTTGAGCGATGTGGTTGGCGAGCGATGTAGACATCAAGATCTTGTAGACACTGTAATGTTGCAGCTGCGTGACTGCGTCGCCCAGGGTGCGCGCGTATCCGGGAGCATCGGGCGCATCGGCACTCATGCGCACGACGCCGTTGAGGCCCTCAAAGCGGATGACCTCGCCCGATTGCTCAAGGTAGGGGGCAAGACGCTGCAGCATACTGGGCGTCATCGACAGATCGCGAATTGCGTGTCCGTTGATCTCGGCGTAACCGCCCGCAAGACAGACGATGCCGGTCCAAGGCAGCTCAAGAAGTTTGGGGTGGATGCAGCTGAGGGTACGTCCCGTGCAGATAAAGGCCATGTTGCCGTTGGCGACAAACTCTCGGATTGCCTGCGAAACCGCCTCGTTGGGATAGGGGGAGAGGTCCCGCTCGTCTTCGGGAAGGTCTTGGGCGAGCCTGGGGTCTTGCCAGGCGAGCGTTCCGTCGATATCGAAGAAGCAAATATCGCCGCGCTTATGGGCTGCGCTGGCGGCAGGGGAGGCCGAGGTGGTGGGCACAAATTCCGGCTCGAGGCCCATGATCTGGTCAAAATGCTCTTTAACGCGGGGAACGGAGATGCCGATGACCACCTGGGCGGTCTTGCCCGTAATGATGAGGCCCTTGGCGCCCACCGCGACAAACGACGCGTTATCTGCAACGATGGAAGGGTCTGCGACCTCGACGCGCAGGCGCGTGGCGCAGTTGGTTGCGCCCACGATATTGCCAACGCCACCTAAAAGCTGAATTACCCGCTCAGCGAGGACGTGATCTTGATCGGATCGACTATCGACCTCGTCATTGGGGGATTGCTCTTTGGCAAAGTCGCTTCCCGTTAAACAATCGATTGCTGCGCGATTGGCAACATGATCCTCGCGGCCCGGTGTCTTAAGGTCATAGACCAAGATGAGTGCTCGAAAACTAACAAAAAAGATGAGGCTAAAGGCAAGGCCGATACCGAGCGCCAAAAGATAGGCACCGGCATGCGTGCGCATGAGCGGAATAAAGTTGAAGGCTGCCATCTCCATGAGGCCGCCCGAGAAGATGCCGACGATACCAAAGAGATTCATGGTTGTGGCAAGGCAAGACGATAAGACGGCGTAGAGCAAAAAGAGCCCGGGGTGGGTGAACATAAAGAGAAACTCGAGTGGCTCGGTAACGCCGCAAACCACCGAGGCGATGATGGCGGGAACAAGGATGACCCTGAGGCCGGCGCGGCGCTCGGGTTTTGCGGTGGAGTAGAACGCAGCTGCGATGGCAGGAAGACCAAAGAGCTTGACCCAGCCGGTGGCGGTAAAACCGGCCCACGGCGCAAGCTCATTAAGGGGGCGCGTGCTATGGGAGAGGATGGGGAGCAAACTGCTCCACGTGGCGTAGATGCCGTCGTTAATGACCAGGTTGTCGTAGTAGATCGGCATGTAGAGCAGGTGGTGCAGGCCAAAGGGCTCGAGTGCTCGTTCTAAAAAGACAAAGATGCCCACGCCAAAGGGACCGACGCCTGCAAGCGCGTGACGCAGCGTATCGGTTACATCGTATACGTAGGGCACGATGGCGGCCGAGATAGTAGCAAGGGCAAACACGGCAAAAAAGCTGATGAGGTAGACCAGCGAGGAGCCCGAGAAGGTGCCGAGCCAATCGGGAACCTTGGCATCGTAGAAGCGGTCATGGATGGCAACGACGGTTGCCGATACCGCCAGCGGGCCGATAATGCCGGTGTCGAGCGTCTTGATGCCGTCGATGACGGTGATACCGCTGGCGGAGGTCAAAGATGACGGGTACTCAAGTCCAAGGTTGTCTCCGCTCAGCTTAATGATCTCGCTCAAAAAGAAGCAGTAGGCAAAATAGGCGACGAGAGCCTCGAGGCAGCAACGAGCCGGTTGTTTTTGGGCAAGACCGATGGGCAGCGCTACGGCAAAAAGGAGCGGGAGGCGTTTAAAGACCGTCCACGAGCCGCGCTGGATGATGGTCCAAAAAACGTACCAAGGGGTTCCGTATACGGCGAGATCGCCGACGATGTCCGCAGTCGTTGCGAGAGCGGAGACGCCGACCATGAGGCCTGATATAGAAAACAGCATGGCGGGCGCGAACATTGCCCCGCCAAAGCGTTGGATTTTTTGCAACATGTTCTGCCTTCCGAATATCGAGGCGCGTTGCGCGTGGGGAAACGTTTAAACAATGGATTCATTGTAGAGGACCAGACGATTGTCGTACCGGCAGTTTTGAGCGAAACTGATTTGGGCATGACAGAAACCGTCAACGGTTAAATCCTGTCGCTTTACCGATATTCGGTTTAAACAACTTTAAGAAATGCTATCGTGCCTAGCCGGAAATGAATAATGTAGAGGTGAAACAATGCCAAAAGCGATATACGAAGGAATCTACCGAGAAATACGCTCGCGCATCATTAATGGGACCTATGCGTTTCAGGAGATGCTGCCAACCGAAGCCGAGCTGACCGCGGAATTTGGCTGCACGCGCAATACCGTCCGCCGCGCTTTGAGCATGCTGGCCGACGGGATGTTTGTGCAGCCCATACACGGCAAGGGCGTGCGCGTTATTTGGCTTAAGGGCGAAACCGACATGTTGGGCGCACTCGAAGAGGTTGAGTCGTTTGGCGAGTTTGCAAAGCGCAACAATGCCGTTGCATCGACGGACGTTAAGTCTTTCGAACATCTGGTTTGCACCGAGCAACTCTCTCGTCACCTGGGCTTTAAGGTGGGCGAGGAGTTGATTCGCGTAGTGCGTGTCCGAAGCCTCAACGGCAACGCGCGCCAAGTGGACCATGGCTATTTTTTGGCGTCGATCGCCAAGGGCCTGACTCCCGAGATCGCGGCAGATTCTATTTACGGCTATCTGGAGCACAAGCGCGGTGTCAAAGTGATGGCGAGTCGTCGTACGGTGAGTGTCGAGCTCGCCAACGATGAGGACTGCAGCTATCTTGACCTCGGCAAATACAACTGCGTTGCCGTCATGGAGAGTCAGTCGTACACCTCGGATGGCATCTTGTTTGAGGTGACGCACACTCGCACACACCCCGAGATCTTCCACTACCGCGTCAACTCCAAGCGATAGCCGGCTAGCTCGCAGCCTGACGAGACTCATGCCATCAAAGCGAAAACGCCCGGTCAAACCGACGATACATCGGCTTGACCGGGCGTTTTCTCTGCATTAGATAACAAATAATTGTTTATACAAAACTTGTCAAGTATCAAGTTGAAATTACCGTTCACCGAAGTTTTTCTACCGCTCTAGTAATACTTGTTCAAACAACTAGCCAAATAGCGTATTGTACAAATCAGCAAAAGGGGCAAAGTCCCCGAGCCAATCTCCGAAGGCGGCGGCAAAGGGTGCCGCCACGGTGTGAAAGGGTGGATTGTAATGAAGAACGAAATGAGCAGAAGGCAGTTCCTGGGCTTTGCTGGTTCCGCGGCTGCGGTTCTTGGTCTGGGTCTCGTGGGTTGCGGCGGTTCTGCCGGCTCCGGCTCCTCTGCTTCTGGTGACGCTGCCGAGGTCTACTTCCTCCAATTCAAGCCCGAGGTCGACAAGGAGTGGAAGGAGATCGCCAAGGCGTACAAGAAGGAGAAGGGCGTCGAGGTCAAGATCGTGACCGCCGCCTCCAACACCTACGAGGAGAAGCTCAAGTCCGAGATGTCCAAGAGCTCCGCTCCGACCCTGTTCCAGGTCAACGGCCCCACCGGTCTTAAGAACTGGAAGGATTACTGCGCCGACCTGTCCGATACCAAGCTCCGCGGTGAGCTCATTGACGACTCCCTGGCTCTGCAGTCCGACGGCAAGGATGTGTGCATCGACTGGGTTCAGGAGAGCTTCGGCATTATTTACAACAAGCAGCTGCTCGAGAAGGCTGGCTACAAGGCCGAGGACATCAACTCCTTCGACAAGCTGAAGGCTTGTGCCGACGACATCCAGGCCCGCAAGGACGAGCTTGGTGTCGAGGGTGCCTTCACTTCCGCCGGCATGGACGACTCCTCCAGCTGGCGCTACACCACCCACCTTGCCAACATGCCGCTCTACTACGAGTTTGAGAAGGAGCACAACCAGGAGGACGACGAGATCAAGGGTGAGTTCCTCGACAACTACAAGCAGATCTTCGACCTGTACATCACCGACTCCACCTGCGATCCTTCACAGCTTGCTTCCAAGACCGGCGACGATGCCACCAACGAGTTCGCAACCGGCAAGGCCGTCTTCTACCAGAACGGCTCTTGGGCCTACTCTGACCTCGTCAAGGCCGGCATGACCGACGATCAGATTGGCATGATGCCCATCTACATCGGTGTTGACGGCGAGGAGAACCAGGGCCTGTGCTCCGGCGGCGAGAACTACTGGTGCGTCAGTTCCCAGGCTTCCGAGGATGCCCAGAAGGCCACCGAGGACTTCATGTATTGGTGCGTCACCGCTGACACCCCGACCAGCATCATCGCCGACAAGATGGGTCTGACCGCTCCGTTCAAGAGCGCCAAGGAGACCACCAACGTCTTCTCGCAGCAGGCCGTTGCCATGGCCAAGGACGGCAAGAAGACCGTCGCTTGGGACTTCGTCTACATTCCCTCCGAGGAGTGGAAGAAGAACCTCAAGCAGGCTCTGATTGCCTACGCTGCCGATAACAGCAAGTGGGACGGCGTCAAGAACGCCTTCGTCGATGGCTGGAAGACCGAGAAGGCCGCTTCCGAGTAAGCAGTTGCTGCCCAAGCTATCTGATTAGCGACAGGGGGCGGGCAGACGTTGGTTTGCCCGCCCCCTGCATATTGAAAGGACCCTTTTATGGGCAAAGCACTCAAGCGCTGGTGGCCGCTCTTTATGCTGCCCACGTGTCTGGCGTTTATGATCGGGTTCGTGATCCCTTTTATCCAGGGCCTCTATCTCTCGTTCTGCCAGTTTATTATCATTAGTAACGCGCACTTTGTCGGTATCGAGAACTACGTGCGCGCGCTGTCCGATCCGCAGTTCTCCACGTCGTTCTTCTTTACCGTGGCGTTTGCCTTCCTGTCGACGGTGCTCATCAACGTGATTGCCCTCGCCATCGCGCAGGCGCTCACCCGCAAGGCGCTCAAAGGCACCAACATCTTCCGTACGATCTTCTTTATGCCGAACCTGATCGGCGGCATCGTGCTGGGCTACATTTGGCAGATTCTGATCAACTGCCTGCTCTCCAACGTGGGCGCCCAGCTCATCGCCCTTAACTCTGCTGCTGGCTTCTGGGGCCTTATCATCCTGACCCTGTGGCAGCAGGTCGGCTACATGATGATTATCTACATCGCTGGTCTGCAGTCCATTCCGTCCGACTACATCGAGGCCGCCAAGGTCGACGGTGCCACGGCATGGCAGACGTTTTGGAAGGTTAAGATCCCTAACCTGATGCCGACCATCACCATCTGCCTGTTCCTGTCCATCACCAACGGCTTTAAGCTGTTCGACCAGAACCTCGCCCTTACCGGCGGCGCCCCCGCGCACTCCACCGAGATGCTCGCCCTGAACATCTACAACACGTTCTATTCGCGTGCCGGTATCGCATGGCAGGGTATCGGTCAGGCCAAGGCGGTTATCTTCTGCATCCTGGTCGTAGCCATCTCCATGATTCAGCTTAAGGCCACGAGGTCCAAGGAGGTGCAGCAGTAATGAAACGCGATAAGGTTATCAATCGCGCGCTCTCGATTTTCTTTACGATCCTGTCGCTCGCATGGATCTACCCCGTGTTCATGATTGCGCTCAATTCCTTTAAAAAGGCAACTGCAATCAGCACCACCACGGCATTCGATCTGCTCACGCCCGAGACGTTCAACGGTCTCGCAAACTACGTGCACGCTCTTAACGAGCAGGGCTTTGCCTCGGCGTTTATGTACTCGCTCATCATCACGGTCACGTCGGTCGTTCTGATCTTGGTGTGCTGCTCCATGTGCGCTTGGTACGTAGTCCGTGTCAACAACAAGATCTCGAACTTCTTCTATTACCTGTTCGTCTTCTCGATGGTCGTGCCCTTCCAAATGCTCATGTTTACGCTGTCCAATTTGGCGGACCGCATCGGCTTTAACACGCCGTTCAACATCTGCTTTATCTATCTTGGCTTTGGCGCGGGCCTGGCGGTCTTTATGTTCGCCGGCTTTGTAAAGAACATTCCGCTCGAGATCGAAGAGGCGGCCATGATCGACGGCTGCAACCCGGTTCAGGTGTTCTTTAAGATCGTCCTTCCCATCATGAAGCCCACCTATCTTTCGGTCGGCATTCTCGAGACCATGTGGGTCTGGAACGACTATCTGCTGCCCTACCTTACCCTCGACTCCACCAAGTACAGGACCATTCCTATCTTGATCCAGTACTTCCGCGGCGGCTACGGCCACGTCGAGCTCGGTCCCATGATGGCCTGCATCATGATGGTCGTTATCCCCATCGTCATCATGTACATCCTCTGCCAGAAGTACATCATCGACGGCGTGGTGGCAGGTGCCGTCAAGGGCTGATGCCGTAACTGTTTTGCAAGTTTCTGCGGCGCCCCTCAGCGCGGCGCCGCATATCGAAAGGTAAAGACATGGCCGAGATCGTTCTCAAACATGTTCAGAAGGTGTATCCCAACAACGAGTCCAAAAAGAAGGGCTTCTTTGGCAAAAAGAAGAAGACCGAGGAGAAGAAGCACAACCTCAAGGTTACCGAGGACGGCGTGCTCGCGGTAGAGGACTTTAATCTCACCGTGCATGACCAGGAGTTTGTCGTTCTCGTTGGCCCGTCTGGCTGCGGCAAGTCCACGACGATGCGCATGGTCGCTGGCCTGGAGGACATCACTTCGGGCGACGTGCTCATCGACGGCAAGCGCGTCAACGACGTGGCGCCCAAGGACCGCGACATTGCCATGGTGTTCCAGAGCTATGCTCTGTACCCCAATATGACGGTGTACGAGAACATGGCGTTTACGCTTGAGCTCAAGAAGGTCCCCAAGGACGAGATCGACCGTAAGGTTCGCTCTGCTGCCGAGATCCTGGGCATTACCGAGTACCTCGACCGTAAGCCCAAGGCGCTCTCGGGCGGTCAGCGTCAGCGCGTCGCCATCGGCCGCGCCATCGTGCGTGACCCCAAGGTCTTCCTGATGGACGAGCCGCTGTCTAACCTGGACGCCAAGCTCCGTAACCAAATGCGTGCCGAGCTCATCAAGCTGCGTCACGAGATCAAGGGCACCTTTATCTACGTTACCCACGACCAGACCGAGGCCATGACCCTCGGCGATCGTATCGTGGTCATGAAGGACGGCGTCGTCCAGCAGATCGCCACCCCGCAGGAGGTCTTCAACCACCCCGCGAACATCTTCGTCGCCGGCTTTATCGGCGTGCCGCAGATGAACTTCTTCGATGCCCAGCTGGTGCACTCGGGCAACGGCTTTACCGTCAAGACCGAGGACATGAATGTGGCGCTCGCTCCCGAGACCTGCGCTCAGCTTGCTCTCAACTGGGACGGCGGCGACGTGAAGGAGATCACGGCCGGCGTGCGCCCCGAGCAGATTCTGCTTGCCGACAAGGACGAGGAGGGTGCGCTCCAGGGTACCGTCGAGGTGACCGAGCTCATGGGCTCGACCGAGCATGTCCACGTGACCGCTCCCGACGGCCAGTTTGTCCTGATCATTCCCGTTGTCGACCTTGAGGCCAAGGGTGCGCTCAAGGCGGGCGACACCATCTGGTTTAAGTTCGAGAAGAACGCGACCCACCTCTTCGATAAGGTCTCTGGCAAGAACCTTATCTAGGCCCGGTGTATCCAGACCCTCCTTTTGGGCGACTGCGGCTTTGCCATCCTTTTGCCGTGGTCACATATAAGGCTCCCCTCCCGTCCACTGGGCGAGAGGGGAGCCTTTCTTTGTGCCGGGGTTGTCTGGTCGGTCGTTTGTCTCGATCTGTAACGGGTAGGGCCGATTTCGGACGTTAGATGTTACAGATTGAGATAAACCCAAGGGGAGGGGCCGGTATGTCTCAATCTGTAACAGCTGGGGCCGTTTTTACCGAGTAGCTGTTACAGATCGAGATTGTTTGGTCGAGTCGGGTCACAGGGTAGCGTGCGGGCACAAAAAGCGGAGCCGCGTTGCCACGACTCCGCTTTCAAGAGGATGGGTAAAGGAAACGAAATTAGCTCAGGTGCCAAATCTCGTCGTTGTACTGGGAAATCGTGCGGTCAGACGAGAAGGTGCCGGCGTTGGCGATATTGATGAGCGCCTTGCGCATCCAGGCGTCCTGGTCCTCGTAGTCGGCCAGCACGCGCTCCTTGGTCTGGATGTACTCCTCAATGTCGAGCAGGGCCATAAACCAGTCCTTGCCCTTAATGTCGTCGTGCAGGCGCTGCAGGCGCTCGGCATTGCCGGTCGCCATAAAGGCCGGGTTGGTGATGAAGTCCACCAGCAGTTTAATGCCGGGCTTGCGGTAGAGCACACCGGCGTCATAGGTGCCGTTGGCATAGAGCTGCTCGACCTGTTTGGAAGAGGCGCCAAAGGTATAGATGTTCTCGTCGCCCACGAGCTCGGCAATCTCCACGTTGGCACCGTCGAGCGTGCACAGGGTTAGGGCGCCGTTGAGCATGAACTTCATGTTGGAGGTGCCGCTCGCCTCCTTGGAGGCCAGGCTGATCTGCTCGGAGATGTCAGCGGCGGGGATCACGCGCTCGGCGGCGGTGACGTTGTAGTTCTCGATCATGACAACCTGCAGGTAGGGAGCCACGTCGGGGTCGTTTGCAATCCACTGCGACAGCGTCAAGATCAGATGGATGATGTCCTGCGCGATAGTGTAGGCAGGCGCCGCCTTGCCGCCAAAGATGATGGTGACGGGGTGCTTAGGTCTGTTGCCGTTCTTGATATCGAGGTACTTCCAGATGATGTAGAGCGCGAGCATCTGCTGACGCTTGTACTCGTGGATGCGCTTGACCTGGACGTCGATGATGGCGTTGGAGGGAATGGTCACGCCCTGCTCGAGCGCCATGAACTGGCGCATGATGGCCTTGGCCTCGACCTTGGTGGCGGCCAGGCGCTCAAGAACGTCCTTGTCGTCGGCGAACTTGGCGAGTTTGCTCAGATCGCCGGTGCTGCGCCAGTCGGTGCCGATCACATCGTCGAGCAGGCTGGCGAGCGCGGGGTTGGCCCCATGGATCCAGCGGCGGAAGGTGATGCCGTTGGTCTTGTTGGAGAACTTCTTGGGATAGATCTCGTAGAACGGATGAAGCTCGGTGTCCTCCAGGATCTTGGTGTGGAGGGCGGCTACGCCGTTGATGGAGAAGCCAAAGTGGATGTCCATGTGGGCCATGTGGACGGTATCGTGTTCGTCGATGATGGCGACGCGCGGGTCATCGTGCTCGGCCTTCGCGATCTCATCGAGCTTGACGATAATGTCGGCGATGGCAGGGGAGACCTTCTGCAGGCTGGCGAGCGGCCACTTCTCGAGCGCCTCGGCAAGAATCGTGTGGTTAGTGTAGGCGACCATGGAGCGTACGATGGTCACGGCCTCGTCAAACTCGATGCCATGTTCGGTGGTGAGCAAGCGAATGAGCTCGGGGATGACCATGGTGGGGTGCGTGTCGTTAATTTGGACCACGGCGTAGTCGGCCAGATCGTGCAGGTTGCTGCCGCGCTCGACGGCCTCGTCGATCAGGAGCTGGGCGGCGTTGCTCACCATGAAGTACTCCTGATAGATGCGAAGTAGGCGGCCCTGCTCGTCGGAATCGTCGGGGTAGAGGAACAAGGTGAGGTTCTTGGCGATCTCGGTCTTGTCGAAGTCGATGGAGCTGCCGGGGACCAGGCCGTCGTCGACGCTCGCCAGGTCGAACAGGCGCAGGCGGTTCTTGGTGGGCTGGCCGTAACCGGGCACATCGATGTTGACGAGCTTGGAAGTAACGGCAAAATCGCCGAACTCGACGGTGTAGGAGCGGTCATCGTCGACTAGGATGTCCTGCTCACCGAGCCACTCGTCGGGGACGGCCTTCTGCTGGTTGTCGACAAAGCGCTGACGGAACAGACCGTAGTGATAGTTGAGGCCCACGCCATCGCCGGTCAAGCCCAGCGTGGCGATGGAATCCAGGAAGCACGCGGCCAGGCGGCCCAGGCCGCCGTTGCCGAGCGACGGCTCGACCTCGAACTCCTCGATCTTGCTGAGGTCGTGGCCTGCGGCGGTGAGCTGGTCCTTAACCTCGTCGTAGATGCCAAGGTCGATCATGTTGTTGATGAGCAGCTTGCCGATCAAAAATTCGGCGGAAATGTAATAGAGCTTTTTCTTGCCGTTGTTGAGCGGGCAGGCGGTGGAGCGCTCCTGCACGAGTTTGACCAGCAGCTTGTAAATGCGACGGTCGTCGAGCTGCTCGAGCGAGGTGCCAAAAGACTGCTCGGCGAGTTCCATGAGGTTAATTTGGGGCATGTTTTCTCCTGTGATGGGTTGTTTCATGTCTGCAATTCATAAGAAGCCCGCGCGAGGGGATTGGGGTGGCCTCGCGCGGGAAAAGCAAGCGCGTCCGCACGGTGGGGAGGGGTCGGGCGCGGTAGCTCCTATTGAGGAAGCTCGATTTCGGCTTCCGACGGGATGCGGAAGTAGGTCTCGGTCCAGTCAGTGAGTTTGTGCTCGAGCTCGCGGGTGATGGCGCCGTCGAGCATGCGCCAGGTCCAGTTGCCGCCCAGCGTGGCTGGGGTGTTGATGCGCGCCTCGTTGCCCAAGTTGAGCAGGTCTTGCATGGTGTAGATGCACGTGTCACTCACGCTGGCGGCGATGGTGCGATTGAGTGCATCTGCCATGGGTTCGCCGGCCTGCTGATGGGTGTACAGGGCTGCCTGCTCGCGCTGACGCGGGGTGGCCGTTCCCTCAAACCAACCGCGCGCCGTCTCGTTGTCGTGGGTGCCTACATAGGCGACGGTGTTGGCGATGTAGTTATGCGGCAGGTAGTACGAGTTGGTACCCTCAAAGGCAAACTGCAGGATCTTCATGCCGGGGAAGCCCGAGTTGTCGCGCATGTCGATGACGCCGGGGGTGAGGAAGCCCAGGTCCTCGGCGATGATGGGCAGCGTGCCGAGCTTTTCCTCGAGCGTCTTGAAGAACTTGAGGCCGGGACCCTGCGTCCACGAACCGTAGGACGAATCGGGCGAGGAGAACGGCACCTCCCAATAGGCCTCGAAGCCGCGGAAGTGATCCAGGCGGATGACGTCGTACATGTCGAGGGCGGCGCGAATGCGGCCCTCCCACCAGGAGAAGCCGTCGGACTCCATGGCGTCCCAGTCGTAGATGGGGTTGCCCCAGTACTGGCCGGTGGCCGAGAACTGGTCGGGCGGCGTGCCGGCGACGCTCACGGGATTGCCGGCGGCGTCGATCTTAAAGAGCTCAGGCGTCGCCCACATCTCGACGGAGTCACGCGAGACATAGATGGGCAGGTCGCCGATGATGAGAATGTCGCGCTCGTTGGCATAGGCCTTGAGGCGGCTCCACTGGCGATCGAAGAAGTACTGCGTCATCTGGTGGTAGAGCATACGCGCCGGATGGTCGGCACAGACCTTGGCGGAAGCCTCGCCGCGGGTGCGGAGCTCCGCGGGCCACTCCCAAAACGCCTTGAGACCGCACTCCTCTTTGACGGTCATGAACTCACAGTAGGGGATGAGCCAGTCCTCGTTGGCCTGGATAAAGTCATCGAAATCGGCCGGCTTGTCGGCAGCAAAGCGCTCAGCGGCTCGGTCGAGAATCTGACGGCGGCCACCAAAGATAGCACCGTAGTCGACATTGCTGGGGTCGGATCCCAGATACACGCCATCGATATCGCGCTGCTCCAGATACCCTGTCTCGATAAGCTCGGCAAAGTCGATAAAGTTGGGGTTGCCTGCGCGGGCCGAGAACGACTGATAGGGCGAATCGCCATAGCTGGTCGTCGTAAGGGGCAGAATCTGCCAGTAATGTTGTTTGCACGAGGCGAGAAAATCGACGAAGTCGTAGGCATTCCAGCCAAAGCCGCCGATTCCGTATGGTCCGGGCAGAGATGAGACGGGCATGAGGACGCCGCTTGCACGCTCCATGAATGCGCTCACCAACCTTCTTGTTGTGGGGTCGGCCTGCCGATGGGTGTGCAGTCCGCCTCCGATGTTCCGATTCGATACGCCTATTGTAAAACATGTTGTTTAAACATGTACAGGCAAGATAAAAAAGTTGGTCGATTTTCGGCGAATGGTTACATGCCATGAAAAAGCCCCGACCTCACAACGTGAGATCGGGGCAAGAGCGGTATGTAGGTTTTTGCTACTCGGCGTCGGCGAAGCCGTTGGGGTTGTGGCTCTGCCAGTTCCAGCTATCGCGGCACATGTCCGCGATGTCGTACTGGGCCTTCCAGCCCATCATGCGCTCGGCCTTGGAGGCATCGCACCAGTTGGCAGCGATGTCGCCGGCGCGGCGCTCGCGGATCACGTAGGGCAGCTCCTTGCCACAAGCCTTGGAGAAGGCGGCGACGACCTCGAGTACCGAGGTGCCGGTGCCGGTGCCCAAGTTAAAGATCTCGACGCCGGTCTTGCCGTTCATCCAGTTGAGGGCGGCCACGTGACCAGATGCCAGATCGCACACGTGGATGTAATCGCGCACGCCGGTGCCGTCGGGGGTGGGGTAGTCGTTGCCAAAGA
>CABVAY010000030.1 GCA_902496455.1 uncultured Collinsella sp. | reverse complement strand
CCGCGGACAGTTTGATAGGCAACTGTCCGCGGGCTTGCGGTGAGACACGCTTGTCTTATGCGTTTCTCGCCTAGATAAACAGGCTCAGGATTAGAACCATGATGAGGCCGACAACGGAGTTGACGAGCTCCAACAGGCCCCATGTCTTATAGGTATCCTTCATCGACAGGCCAAACGACTGCTGGAACAGCAGGTAGCCGCCGTCATACATAGGCGTGATGGTATTGGACGCGCAGGCGCAGACCAGTACTGCAAGCACCGGGTTGATGCCAAACTGCGTAACCATAGGTGCCACGACGCCGGCGGCGGTGATGGCCGAGACGGTACCCTGGCCGGTGAGCAGGCGCAGGACCACCGTGATCACCCAAGCCAAAATCAGCGGCGACACCGGCATGAGGCTCACCATGTCGGCAAGCGTCGCGCCAACGCCAGAAGTAATGATGACCTGCTTCATGATGCCGCCGGCACCGATAACGAGCAGCACGTTCGCGACGCCCTTGATAGCATCGGACATAGAGCTAGAGATCTCTCCGCCATCCATGCCGCGCGTATAACCATACGCAACCATGGCAAGAATCATCGTGATGAGCATAGTGATATCTGCGCTACCGATGCAGCTGGCAAGATCGTATGCAAAGCAACCCTCGCCCACCGTGTTCTTGATAATCGAAGCCCCAATCATGATGATTGCCGGGAACAGCGGCACCAGAATGGAAAGCCAGAACGGCGGAAGCTCGTCCGCGGGCCTGCGCTCCGCCGGCTTCATAACATTGCCAAGCGGCATGTCATCGAGACCGGGGATGAAATGGCACAGCAAAAGACCAGAGCAGATAAGTGTCGGAATCGTGACGATCAGACCAAAGATGTAGACCGGCGGAACCTCGGCACCAAAGGCACTCACCAGCGCCATAGGACCAGGCTGCGGCGGAAAAAGAGAATGGCCCATCGTGGTACCAGAAACAGCCGGGATAATCAGGCGCATATAGGGGATGTCGGCCTCTTTGGCGATGCTGATAACGAGCGGCGTAACGATAAGGAACGCCACCTCGTAGAACATGCTCATACCAAAGATAACGCCGATGATCAGAAGCGCAACAGGCAGCAGCTTAATACCGAGCTTGTCAACGATAGTGTCGGCAATCTGCTGCGAGGCACCCGAATCGGTCATCAGTTTTCCGATGGCTGCGCCAAAGATAATGATCAGCGCAAGCGACTTAAGCGTTCCGCCCAGTCCATCTTCCATGGTGGTGACAAGGTCGCCCACAGAGATGCCGTCGGCAAGGGCGATAAAAATGGCGGAAAGAATAAGCGCAATGATGCTGTTGATTTTAAACTTAACGATCATGGCGACCAGCAGGACTACGCCCACCAGCACCCAAAGGAGTGAAACAACTCCCGCATTCATAGATAAGCTCCTTTTAACTGGCAATGAAGCCAAGTGCTTCTATTCGAAATAGCCGCTTTTACTCGCTTACAGGTTGGCGACAATTGCCTGGGCGATCTCGTCGTACTGAGCCGACTCGAGCGTGACGCGACCGGGGTTCATGGCAAACACGTCGCCAAACTCAAACGGGTCGTCCTTGTACTTGGGGACGATATGCACGTGCAGGTGATGCATGGTGTCGCCGTAGGCACCAAAGTTAATCTTGTCGGGATTGAACGCCTTGTGCAGCGCTGCCGCGACGTGGCGGACATCGGCCATAAAGGCGGCGGCGTCTTCCTCGGACATGCAGGAGATGTCATCGACGTGCTGCTTGGAGGCCACGATTACGCGGCCCTTATGACTCTGCTCCTTAAACAAGATGAGCTTGCTGGCAGGCAGGTCAAGCATGGGGATGCCAAAGGCATCGACGAGCGTGTTGTCGGTCCCGCACATGCAGTACGAGCAATCGGTATGCTGTTCCATGGTGATCCTTTCAATCTGGACAATGATGAATGCCGCTTTTGCGGCAGGTGTAACCCCTCGTTTACACCACCAGATAATGGACAGATACAACGCATGCGTAGTCGATACGAAATCGGTTTCGTATCGACTACCGCCATGATACAGCCAACGAGTTGTTACGATTAGGTGAACGTTCACTTTTTATTGTTTTTCTCTTTGCAAATAGAATCCCGTGGGTATACTAAGGCTCAAACGAAACCGATTTCGTCGAGCGTGAGCAACAGGATGCTAAGACGCACCCTACCATCTTGGCATCCTATTGCCCACGCAATGTCATTTGCTTTCCTCCCGTCTCGCTGGCTCTTCAGTCCCATTCCGGCACAGCGAGACACTTCCTAGACAACTGACCGTGGGGCCGGCTTTTCTGCTTTAACAGCAGTGCCTCCGATAACCCTCTTTTGCCGGTCCGGGTCAGTTTTTTCACACAACCGAAAGGACGGGTAGCAACATGCGACCGCTCATCATCATGTATGGCGAGAAGATCGATTGGTTCCATACCGTCATCAGGATGCTGATGTATCTGGCGGGCGTTGCAGTACTGGCACTCGGCATGAGTCTCCAGACGGCATCTGGCCTGGGCGTCGCCGCGCTCACGTGCTTTGCCACAACCCTATCCATGCTCACGGGCAAGACGCTCGGCTTTTGGATCACTGCTACCTATGTCGCCTACATCGTGGCACAATTCACTATCTTGCGACGCGAGTTCCAGCCGCGCATCCTGCTCGAGCTGTGCTTCTCAACGCTCATCGGCGGCTTCACCGACTTCTTCATGGCGGTCAACCCGCTGCATCCCGCAGCACTCCCCATACAGGTTGAGACCATGCTGCTCTCCCTCGCTGTCACTGCATTTGGCGTAAGTCTCGTCGTCAACATGGGCGTTGTCCCCAACGCGCCCGACGGCCTGGTGCAGGTCATTGCCGAAAAGATTAAACGCCGCTTTGGCGACGTAAAAGTCGTGTTCGACTGCTCGCATGTCGCCGTGTCTCTCGTTCTGTCGCTCGCGCTCATGCACAACCTGGGCGGCTTTGGCGTGACCACCGCCATCTCGGCGCTGTTCTTGGGCCATGTCATCAACATCGCTAATAAGCTGTTCGCCCAGCGCTTTGTGCGCGCGGCATTCGGGAAATAGCACCACCGCAAGAACCCGCAAACAGCGCTATACGTTGCTATATCTCACTATATTTTGCTATACTTTGCTATACTTTGCTATATCTTGCTATATCTTGAGCAAAGGTGGCTCACATGCAAACAAACCCTTTTAAGCCCACAGCAGGTAAAACACCTCCCACGATTATCGGCCGCGAAGATGTACTTGAAGAATTCAGTGAAGGCCTCATCAACGGGCCTGGTGCCCCTGGGCGCCTAATGCGCATAGCCGGCGTCCGTGGAACGGGCAAGACGGTCCTCCTTGACGAGTGCTCACGTTTGGCGCAAAGCCGTGGCTGGACGGTCATAAAAGAGGTCGCAACCGAGGGACTTTGCCAGCGCATTCTCGAACAGCTGCAGCCCAAATTCCAGGCCAAACACGCCAGATTTGAGCCCACCGTAGCTGGCATATCCATCGGCAGCATAGATATTGAGCGAATCGGCCCATCGCTACGCGACGCCATGAGACAGACAATAACCAAGAATGGAAATGGCCTGCTCATCACTCTCGACGAGGTTCAAGACGCAGAGCTCGATGAGGTCCGAACGCTCTCCATTGCGATTCAGCAGGTTATCGGCGAAGACCTTGATATCGCCTTTGTTTTTGCTGGGCTGCCTTCGATGATTGAAAGCATCATCAACGGAAAGACACTTACGTTTTTGCGCCGTGCCCTCCCCTTTGATCTGAAGGCTGTGGCAGTAACCGAAGTGTCGTACTCCCTCGAGGAAACCATTGAAGCGTCTGGCATGGAGTTGCAGCCAGGTATTGCCGGCCAACTTGCCGAGGCAACGCAAGGCTATCCTTTCATGATCCAACTCGTTGGATACTACGCATGGCAGTTGGCAAGGCGCGCACATACAGCGATTATTGGAGAAGAAGAAGCCGAGCGCGGCATTGCAACGGCACGCGAACGCTTCTGCGCCATGGTGATTGAGCCCGCGCTGCAGCGCATTCCGCCCACGTGCATCGCTTATCTGCTGAGCATGGCATCTTTGGGGCAGACGAGCTCGACCAGCATGGTTGCCGATGCCCTAAACAAAACGCCTCAACAGGTGAGTTCCGTCCGCAGCCGCCTGTTAAGAGAATCGATTATCGAGGCTCCCTCGTACGGCAAGGTCTCATTTGCCATCCCCTACATGCGCGACTACCTCTACGAGCACAAAGCCGAACTGGAAGCTGAACTGTAGAAACGACAACTGCCCTGCAAGACGAAAACCGCTCCAGGAGCACTTCTTTGCCAACGCCACCGACGAGGCCATCATCGCCAAGGTCAAGGAGCTCCTGGGCCCTAATCGGACTATCTGCGCCTTCCCGTCGAACGCAGGCGGCGGCTGCCCAACACACAGGGCAGCCGCCGCTTTTTGCAATCGATTGGTGCAAAGGGGTTGACTAGAGTTCGCAGGCAACCTTGTAGCCGTCGCCGATGGCGTCGCGAATGTTGCCGCACTTGTTGGCGTCACCCAACACGTGGGTGGCAACACCGGCAGCGGCAAGGTCGTCGGCCAACTTGGTATTGGGACGATAGCCCATGGCAAGCACCAGCGTATCGGCATCGGCGATGGTGTGGACCTCGCCATCCTTCTCGTAGCTGATGGCGTCCTCGGTAATCTCGGTCACCTTGGCCTCGGTCAGCACGTGGACGCCCTTTGAGAGCATGCGCGTGATGAGCACCGCGCGACCGGCGCCGCCCTCGTTGGCGGCGAGCGTCTTGGTCATCTCGATAACGGTGACATCGCGATTGGCCGGCGACAGGTCGTTGACCAGCGGGGCCAGGTAATCTGCCGTCTCGCAACCGACGGTGCCGCCGCCCACGATGACGATCTTCTTGCCCGGGAAAGCCTTGCCACCCAGTAGGTCGTCAGCCGTCATAACCTGCTTAAAGCCCTGCATGAAAGCCGGAGCGATGGGCTCGGCGCCATAAGCCAGGACAACCTCGTAGCCCGCGTAGTCACGCTGAATGTCCTCGGCAGTAAGCTCGGTGCCAAATATGCACTTCACGCCCGCCTCGGCCAGACGACGGTACTGATACTTGATCACGCGGGTGAGTTCCTGCTTTGCCGGCGGAACGGCCGCGATGCGCATCTCGCCGCCCGGTTCGTCCTGCTTGTCCACGAGCACCACGTTGTGGCCGCGCTTGGCGGCAATGTAGGCTGCCTCCATGCCCGCAGGACCGGCGCCCACAACCAGTACGTTCTTGGCCTCGGCGGCAGGCTCGTAGCCGGCCTCGTCGCGCTCAACATCGGGGTTGACGGTGCAGGAGATGCGCTTGCCAAACATAATGCCGTTCAGGCAGCGCAGGCAGCCAATGCAGGGGCGGATGTCGTCGGCGTTGCCGGCAGCGGCCTTGTTGCAGAACTCGGCATCGCACAGATTGGCGCGGCCCATCATGCAGATGTCGGCAGCACCGTCCTCGATCAGCTCCTCGGCAATCCAGGCCTCGTTGATGCGGCCGACGGTGGCGACGGGAATGTTGACGTGCTTTTTAATCTCGCGCGAGCAGGCGGCATGCGAGGCCTGCTGCGTACCGGCGGCGGGAATCGCGGAGCCGCGCTTGATGGTGGTGCCACCCGACACATGAATCATGTCGACGCCGGCCTTCTCCAGGCGACGCGAGACATAGATCATGTCGTTGAGGGTCAGGCCGCCATCGGTGTACTCGTCGCCCGAGATACGGACGTCGATGATAAAGTCCTTGCCGCAGCGCTCGCGAATCTCGGCGATGACCTCGAGCAAGAAGCGCATGCGGGCATCGAGCGAGCCGCCGTACTCATCGGTGCGCTTGTTATAGAGCGAGGTCAAAAAGCCGCCGAGCATACCGTGGGCGTGCGCCGCATGGACCTCGACGCCATCGACACCGGCCTTCTGCATGCGCACGGCAGCGTCACCGAACTGATGCGTGAGCTCGTGAATCTCATCGACCGTGATGGGGCGCGGTGCCTCGCGGGCATAAGACGGGCCCACAAAGGACGGAGCGATCAAGCGCGGCGTGCCCGGGATGTTAAAGGCCATGTAGGCGGGGTGGAAGAGCTGCGGCATGATCTTGCAGCCGTACTCGTGGACGGCCGCGGCAAGCTTTTCCCAACCGGGGATAAACGTGTCGTCGTAGCAGCACATGTCACCCGGCAGATAGGTATAGGTGGGCTCGACCGTCACGACCTCGGTAATGATGAGGCCCACGCCGCCCTTGGCACGGGCACGGTAATGATCGACCAAGTCGTCGGTCACATAGCCATGATCGGCCAAGTTGGTGGATACCGGCGGCATAAAGACGCGGTTCTTGACCTCGGTCGTACCGACCTTGATCGGGCTAAAGAGCATCGGGTAGGCGGAGGACTCCATACAGGCTTCCTTTCGTTTGAGCCGCTCGGCGGCAGTTGCTAACGTACTTATCGTATCAGCAACCGCCGCGTCCGTACCCGCTCGCACTCCCCCGCCTTTAATCCAATCCCCACAAAAAGTTGCGGTGGAATACGGAGTAGATAAGACCTTTGACAGCCAAAACAGTCCGTATTTCACCGCAACCGATGGGCGGGATGTGTTAGAGGCCCAGGTAGGCAATCATACCTTCGACGGCGAGTTTGGCACCAGCTACGGCGTGGACCACGGTGAGCGGGCCGTTGACCACGTCGCCGGCGGCAAAGACGCCAGGCACGGTAGTCATGCCATACTCATCGACCGAAAGCAGGCCGCGATGGTCGGTCTCCAGACCGCCCGTTGTAAGCACGAGCTTGTCCTTGGGCACCTGAGACGCCGCAATCACAACCGTGTCGGCAGACGCATGGTCGAGTTCTTCCTCGTAGCCCACCACGTTGTTGTCCTCGTCAAAGATAGCCGTCTCGAACACCGGACCGTTGTCGTCGATGGCGCAGATCGCCTTGCCGCACACAATCTCGGCACCGTCAAGCTCGGTCAGCTCCACCTCATCATCGATGGCAGAGATATGGCGCGATCGGGCGTACACGGTAACCTTGCGAGCACCCGAGCGCAGGGCCGTGCGGGCAACATCCATGGCCACATTGCCGGCGCCGATAACCGCCACGTTCTGCCCGATTGCCACGCTCGTGGGATCGACCAGATAGTCGATACCAAACAGCACATTGCCGCGCGACTCGCCGGGAATACCCAGCTTTCGAGCTC
Organism: uncultured Collinsella sp.; assembly: GCA_902496455.1. Classification (GTDB taxonomy): domain Bacteria; phylum Actinomycetota; class Coriobacteriia; order Coriobacteriales; family Coriobacteriaceae; genus Collinsella. The sequence goes on along the minus strand of CABVAY010000030.1, from coordinate 20,448 downwards.
GCCAGGTACCAGTACCGACAAAGACCGCATCGTAACCGTCGCGCAGCAGGTCGTCGATGTGGAGCGCACCGCCGATGGTGGTCGAGGGGCGAACGCGCACGCCGAGCGAGCACATCACGTGGCGGTACTTTTGCACGAGCGAACGCGGCAGACGGAACTCGGGGATACCGTACTCCAGCACGCCGCCGATCTCGGGCCGCTGCTCAAAAACAGTGACGGCGCAACCCAGCTGCGCCATCTTAATGGCCACAGTCATGCCGGCGGGGCCGGAGCCGACCACGGCGACCTGCTTGCCGCGCGACAGCGCGGGTCTCCACTCTTTGCGGTCCAAATACGCCGTGGAGATATAGTTCTCGATGCTCGAAAAATGCACGGGCGCGCCCTTGCGGCCCTGAATGCAAGCGCCCTCGCACTGGCCCGAATGATTGCACACCATGGAGCAGACCGCGCTCATGGGATTGTTCTGGAACAGTAGCTCGCCCGCCTCTTGCAGACGGCGCTGCTTAAAGAGGTCGATAACCTGCGGAATGGGCGTCTGCACCGGACAGCCCTTTATTTGACAGAACGCCTTTTTGCAGCCCAGACAGCGATTTGCTTCCTCAACGATGTGGATAGGCACGCAATTCCCCTCTATCGACCTGGACGAAATCGACTTCTTAAACCAATTTGCCCGAATTAATAACCATAGATACGTCAACAGTGCGGAAAAGGGCACCGAAAAGCATCTCACAAACGCGCAGTAGCAACCCTTCCCTCGCACGGAGCCACTGTGCAGCCCCGTCATCGAGATCAAAAGATTCGCCACCCCTACGAATGGCGAATCTCTCTACAGGCAGACGCCGTCTTTCCAGATACTGATCTCGTGGCAGCCGCGGCGCTCGGCACTCGTTAGCTTACCGCTCGCTGTATCCAGTACCAGCTGATACAGGTCGCGGGCAGCCTCGTCGAGTGTGCGTTCGCCTGTGGCAATCACGCCGGCGTTAAAGTCCATCCAGTTGGCCTTGTGGTCGCACAGACGCTGATTGGTGAACACCTTGAGGGTGGGCGCCGGTGCACCAAACGGCGTGCCGCGTCCAGTCGAGAACAGAATCACGTGACAGCCAGCAGCCGTCAACGCCGTGGTGGATACCATGTCGTTGCCCGGGCCGCACAACATGTTCAGGCCATGCTTGGTGACCTGACCGGCATACGGCAGCACGTCGACGATGGGTGCGGAGCCGCCCTTTTGCACGCAGCCGCAACTCTTGTCCTCGAGCGTGGTGATGCCACCGTCCTTGTTACCGGGACTCGGGTTCTCGTAGACCACCTCACCATGGCTAATAAAGTAATCCTTAAAACCGTTAAGCATGTCAGAGGCAGCGTTAAAGACCTGCTCGTTCTCGCAGCGATCGAGCAGGATGCTCTCCGCGCCAAACATCTCGGGCACTTCGGTGAGCACCGACGTGCCGCCACGGGCGACGACCATATCGCTCACGCGACCGATCGTGGGGTTGGCGGTAATGCCCGAAAGACCGTCAGAGCCGCCGCACTTAAGACCAATAACCAGCTCTGAGGCCGGAATGGGCTCACGCTTGGCCTGCTTGGCCAGGCCAGCCAGCTCGGACAGAATCTTGTGGCCCTCGATCTGCTCGTCGGCTACATCCTGGCAGGTGAGAAAACGAACGCGCTCGTGATCGAAGTCACCGAGCTCGTCGAGCACCTGCTGATGCGTGCAGTTCTCGCAACCGAGCGACAAGAACAGCACGCCCGCGGCGTTTGCATGACGCGACAGCGCCACCAGCAGACGACGGGTCTGGGCATGGTCGGCGCCGGTCTGTGAGCAACCGAACGGATGCGGGAAGTAATAGACGCCCTCCAACGAGCCCTCGACCAGGTCCTGAGCCTGCTCGCACATGGCACGAGCGACTTCGTTGACGCAACCGACGGTGGGAATGATCCAAAGCTCATTGCGCGTGGCGGCACGACCGTCGGCACGGCGGAAGCCCATAAAGGTCTCGGCCTCGACCGGCTCAACGACCGGATGTGTCGGATTGTAGGCGTACTCGATCTCACCCGAGAGGTTGGTCTTCACGTTGTGCGTGTGTAGCCACTGGCCGGGCTGAATGTCCTTCGTCACGTGGCCGATGGGAAGACCGTACTTGATGACATCCTCACCGGCTGCAATGGCGCGCACGGCCATCTTGTGACCCTGCGGGATATCCTCCGCGGCAACGACCTCGCCCACGCCGGGAACCTCGACGGCAGCACCCTTGGCGAGCGGCGACAGCGCAACGATGACGTTGTCGGCCGGATTGATCTGGATAGTGTTCATTACAAAGAGTCCTAACCCTACAGGTTGAGCAGAAGTCGAGTGACGCCCGCCAGTTACCCGGCGGGCGTACAGAAGGATTTAGGCCTGAGCGTTCGCGAACGCCTGCTTGACGCCCTCGGAGCGCACGACGGCGAGAACGTTGACGACAAACTCCTCCAGGCCGGCGATCTGCGTAAGATCCTCGCCCCACATTTGCTCGTTGGAGAGCACATCGTGCACCAGCTCGGCGTCGTCGGCGCCGGCGTGAGCAGCGTAGAAGTCGAGCACAAAGGCGTCGTCCTGAGCGGTGTACTCGGTGCCGTCGGAGCGACGCAGGTGCAGGCCGTCGCCCTCGCGGGACACGAGCTCCTGCGTGTAGAAGGAGATGAGCGTGGCCAGGCTCGTCGCCAGGCACTTGGGCAGGTTGCCGGTCTCGGCAGCGTAGTCCTTGAGCGTAGGCAGGTCGCGGGCACGCCACTTAGCCGTGGAGTTGAGGCAGATGGAGAGCAGCGCGTGGTCGATAAACGGGTTGTCGAAGCGGTTCTCAACAGCGGCGGCAAAGGCCTTGCAGTCCTCGACATCCAGGTCGGCGGCAAGCGTCGGAATGACCTCGTCGTAGAGCATAGTGTTCATGAAGCCGCGGACGGTCTCGTCGTGCATGCAATCGCGCACGATATCAAAGCCGGCAACCCAGGAACCCGGGACAAAGGCGGTGTGGGCGCCGTTGAGGATGCGGACCTTGCGCTTCTTGTACGGGGTGACGTCGGGGGTCACAAAGACACCCGGCAGACCGGCCTTCACGAAGGGCAGACGCTCCTTGAGCGATTCGTCACCCTGGATGCCCCACATCTGGAAGGGCTCACGCACGGCCAAGAACGGATCTTCATAGCCCAAGCGCTCGGCCACGGCAGCGGCCTCCTTGGGATCGCGGATGCGACCCGGAACGATGGTGTCGACGAGCGTGGTGCAGACGGTGCAGTCGTTGGCCATCCACTGCGAAAACTCGTCCTCCCAGCCCCAGTCGCTCACGTACTGGTTCATGATGCGCAGCAGCTCCTCGCCGTTATGGTCGATGAGCTCGCAGGCGAGCACGATGACGCCCTGCTTGCCGGCAGCCCAGCGGGCATGGAGCACCTGGGCAAGCTTGGCAGGGAAGCTCGCGGGGGGCATGTCGTCGGCCTTGCAGGACGGATCGTAGGCGATACCGGCCTCGGTGGTGTTGGAGACGATAATCTCCAGGTCGTCGGAAACGGCGACCTCCATCATGGCACGGTAGTCAGCCTCGCGATACGGATTGAGGCAACGGCTGCAGGCGCTGATCACGCGGGAATCGTCAACCGTGTCACCGTTCTCCTTGCCGCGCACCAGTACGGTGTACAGGCCATCCTGGGCATTGATACCATCGGCGAAATCGAAGGCGCCGCTGATGGGCTGCACCATGACGACCTTGCCGTTCCAACCGGTGGCCTCGTTGCCCATATCGAAGAAACGATCGACGAAGGCGCGCAGGAAATTGCCCTCGCCAAACTGCAGGACCTTCTCGGGGGCGTCCTTGGGCAGCACGTAGCCCTCGTAGCCGATCTTCTCGAGCGTCTCGTAGCTGATGTTATTCATAGAGGTTTTCCTCTCAACTCAAGTCCCGGTACGGCATCGCCGCACCGGGTTGCATTCATGATTGTTTAAACAGCGGGACTATTTATCGATCGTCTCGATAGTGCTCTCGCCGATCTTGCCGCGCTCCCAGCGACCATTCGACAGGTCGTTGGAAATGGAATTGAACTTCTTCTCGGTAATGTCGTAGAGAGCGAAGATGATCAAGGCTGCCACCAGAAGGGCGCAAGCGGGATAAATCGTCAGAGCGCCCTTGATTCCAAGCAGCGTGGCGGCCGTCTGGGGCTTATTTGCCACATATCCGGTAAGGGCAAGGATGCCGCCGGAAATGATCGCGGCAAGGGATTGCGCAAGCTTACGAGAAAAGTTGAACGCGGCGTAGGTCGTACCCTCCTTGCGGATTCCCGTGTGCCATTCACCGTAATCGATAACATCGGAAACCAGGTTCCAGGTGATACCGTTGGGGATGGCAAGCGCGACGTAGCCGATGGTGACGAAGATGATGAACGTCACGGTATTGGTCGGCAGGATGAAGTTGAGGCCGTTTGCCACAGCGCCGACGATAAAGCAGGCGACGCACGTGCGCTTCTTACCGAAATGCTTGACGAGCGTCGGGATGGCGAGAATGGCGACAACCGACGTTCCGATCATGATGCCGTTGACAACGGGCTGCAACGCGATGTTACCCAGGTTGTACTGGCAGAAATACACCATCATGGTGTTGTTGGTGTTCATGGCCGAAATGGTAAACAGCGTAAGCAGGATAACTGCTCCCAGGTTCTTGTTGGTGAAAACGACCTTGAAATACGTGCTGAATGCGCTCGACTTCTTGCCGGCCTTTCCCGCAGCCTTCTCCTCGGCCTGTCGATCGATACGGATATGCTCGCGCGTTCCCAAAAAGCAGATGGCGAATCCGGCGATGCCGCACAGTCCCATGACGACAGCTGCAATCGTATAGCCGTGCGGATTGCCGTCGAGCGTGTCGCCACCCGCAAAGAACAGGACCAATGGGATGAACGCTACGCCCGTGATGAGCTGTGCGCAGAGCGAACCGGCCTGGCGCGTTGACGCCATGTGCGCGCGGTCATCGACGTCACGCGTCATTACCGTGGCCAGAGATCCGTACGGCACGTTGGTGAAGCTGTATACGACGCCCCAGATCATGTAAGTTATCAGCGCATAGGCGATTTTACCCGCCATGGGAATATCGGGCGCAGTGAAGGTCACCACGGTTAGAACGGCAAGGATCACGGCCGAAACCATCATAACCGGACGAAACCGACCGTGCTTGCCAATCTTCTTTCTACCGTCGACGAATGCACCGGCAATCGGGTCCATGAACGCATCGAAAATCTTGGTGACGGCGAAAATCAGGCTCACTACGCCCGGCGAAATCAGACAGATGTCAGTGTAGAACTTGGTCAGATAGGCTTGACCGAGATCGAACATGAATCCATTGCCCAAATCGCCAAAGCCATAGCAGATTTTCTCACGCCAGCTCAGCTTGATATCCTGCGAGCTCTGCATAGATCTCGAATCCGCCTGAGCAGACACGATCTGCTCGTTTTTCTGTTGCCCTGTTCCCATATGGTCCCTCCCCTTTGCAACCGATTTCACCAATCGGAGCACATACAGATCTATGCCTCGACGGTGCCCAGATCGAAGCCAAAGTAGCGAACGGAATTGTTGTAGCTGATATCGCGCACGATGGTGCCCAGCAGCTCCATGTCGGCCGGGTACTTGCCCTGCTCGACCCACTCGCCGATCACGCTGCACAGCACGCGACGGAAGTACTCGTGACGCGGGTAGGACAGGAAGGAGCGGGAGTCGGTAAGCATGCCCACAAAGTTGCCCAGCACGCCCTCGTTAGCCAAAGCCGTGAGCTGCTCGCGCATGCCGACCTCGTTGTCGTTGAACCACCAGGCGGAGCCGTTCTGGATCTTACCGGCAGTCGGAGCCTCCTGGAAGCAGCCCATGACGGTATCGATCATGGTGTTATCGATGGGGTTCAGGCTGTACAGGATGGTCTTGGGCAGGCCGCAGGTCTCCTGGATGGAGTTGAGGAAATCGGCGAGCTGGTCGGACGGCGTGTAGTTGGAGATGCAGTCGTAGCCGGTGTCGGGACCGAGCTTGGCGAACATGGCGCGGTTGTTGTCGCGCTTGCACCCAAAGTGCAGCTGCATGGCCCAGCCCAGACGGACATACTCACCGGCAACGAACTGCATAAAGGCAGTCTTGTACTTGAGGACCTCCTCCTCGGTGAGCGGCTCAGCAGCCAGGCCCTTGGCAAAGATGGCCTCGATCTCGTCGGCGGTAGCCGGGACGTACATAACGTAGTCGAGTGCGTGGTCGGATGCGCGGCAGCCCAGCTCGTGAGCAACGTCGTAGCGCTTGGAGATGGCGGACTTCATGCCCTCGAAGTCGCTGACCTCAACGCCGGCAACCTCGGAAAGATGCTTGCAGTAGTCGGCGAACTCCTGGCCGCGCTCGATGCGCAGAGCGGCGTCGGGGCGCATGGCGGGAACGACCTGAACGTCAAAACTGTCATCGGCGGCAATCTTCTTGTGCCACTCAAAGCTGTCGGCGGGGTCGTCGGTAGTGCAGATCATGCGGACGTTGGACTGCTTGATCAGGTTGCGGCAGGTAAAGCTGGCCTCGGCGAGCTTGGCGTTGGCAAGGTCCCAGACCTCCTGGGCAGTCTTGCCGTTGAGGACGCCCTCGTAGCCAAAGTAGCGCTTAAGCTCCAGGTGGCTCCACTCAAAGACGGGGTTGCCAACGCAGCGACCCAGGGTCTCGGCCCACTTTTGGAACTTCTCGCGAGCAGGGGCATCGCCAGTGATAAAACGCTCGTCGACGCCGTTGGCGCGCATCAGGCGCCACTTGTAGTGGTCGCCGCCCAGCCAAACCTCGGTGATGTTCTCGAAACGCTTGTCCTCCCAGATCTCCTTGGGAGAAATGTGGCAATGGTAGTCAACGATGGGCATGCCCTCGGCAAAGTTGTGGAACAGTTCCTCGCCGGTCTTGGTGCTCAGCAGGAAATCCTGATCGTCCATGAAGTTTTTCATCAAACAACCCCTTTGTTTGCGGAGCGGGCGCACAATACGCTCGTCATCCTCTAGGTGAACGTTCACCATCTTAGTGCAAAATGCGTTACGAGGTGAACGTTCACCTAACCATCATGGGGCGAACGGTAGGTTTTGACCGCTTAACGGTTGCCGAGCCATGGACCCTGCGTTGGATCGGCACAAAGAAAGGCCACTGACGGCAGATTCGCCATCAGCGGCCTTCGAAACAATTTTTCGATCCCCTGCAAAAAATACGCGGCAAGTAGGGAACTCCCTAAACGCATTAGATTCCGGCGAGCTCGCAGTAACGATCGACGTTGCTGGCAAACACCATCTCAACGGCCCCCTTTTGCACAGGCTCCGCCGGTGTCTTTCCCCACAGCAGGTAATCGCCTAAGGTCTTGGCGCCACGATATGCCAGACTCACCGGGTCCTTGTAGACGATGTTGGTAAAGATGCCCCGACGCAAAGCCAGCGCACTTTCTGGGAACAGGTCGTTGCCGATCACCATTACTTCGCCGGCCTTGTTAGCCGAGACAAGCGCATCGGCAATCAGCTCAGAGCCCACGGCGAACACACTGCAGATCAACTCGGGGGCTTCCGATGACTTTAGACGCTGGTTGAGCTCGTGCTCGAGCTGCTTGACCTGGGCATGAGCACCGGTCAGATCCTCGACCTGCCAGGGAACATTGTGCTCGCGAAGGTAATTGTGGAAGGCGCGAGCGGTCAAATAGTGCGAGTCGGTATAGGGGTCGCCCGCCAATAAAAGCACGCGGGTATCGGTCCCAGAAGCGTGAACCAGGTTGGCCGCCTGCTCGGCCATCAGGCTTCCCGCCGTGGAGTAGTCGGCCAAACTAGCGCCCAGGCGATCGAGGTGAGGGCGGTCGCCGTCAACGAGCTCAATCGTCACGCCCGCCTCGGCGATCTGCCCCAAAAGCTCAGTCGCACGATCGTCGCCCGGCGTATAGGCGAGCAAGCCATCAATCTTCTCGCCCACCTGCAGACGCTCGTCGATTTGCTCAAGTGCATCAGCGTAGCCGCCCACGCCAAATTCAACGCGTTCAACGGTAATGCCCTGGTCGATGACCTCTTGCTCAAAGCGATTGCAGCCTTCCCATAGGTAACGGAAAAAGTACGCTCCCTCGCGCGATGCGCTGGGCAGGCAAAACACCAGATTGATATCCTTGCGGCGCAGGCTTGAGGCACTTGTGTTGCGGTGATAGCCCATGGCCTCGGCCTTAGCGTTCACCTTGGCACGCACGGATTCGCTCACGCCGGCCTTTCCCGTCAGAGCCTTGTGCACGGTATTGATGGAAACGCCAAGCTCGGCGGCTATGTCCTTCATGGTTACACGAGCGCTCATGGGATTACTCCGTTATAGATAAGTTGCCAATTTACAGTTCAGTTAACGATACCCCAAAAATACTCTTCAACTCGCCGCGCTCGCGCCCAAATGCGCAAAGCGCCCCGCGAACGGATGCTCGCGAGGCGCTTGGATGTCTGGGCCTTATTTGATGCCGCGGCCCAGGTCTTCGGCAATCTTATCCACGCCCTTAAGCGCGGCACAGGTCTTTTTGTTGGAGCAATGCCCCGTGCAAACGCCACCCTGAGCGCAGTCGGCGCAGATGCCCTTGCGGTAGATGCGCACGCACACGGCGACAAACGCAATACCGATAACAGCCAGTACAACAATATCGATAGGTGCCATAGCAAGCCTCCTCTAGTTAACCATCACTTACTTTACCCCATTCTCCACCTACCAAAAAGGGACAGGTTAATTTTGGTCGGTTTTATCTGCGGAAACGCCACATCTCCCCCACCAAAAAGCCCGAGTGTCGCTGGGACACCCGGGCTCGTGGAAAGGGGTTAATCCTTATTCGGACTTAAGCGGAAACTGCAGCGGAAGCAGCGTTGGTCTCGTCCTCGTCGGTCCATGCATGCTTTGGCATGGGACGGAAGATCTGGAAGAGCATCGCAACCAGCAGCACGATGGCCACCACCGTCCAGATACCAAACTGTCCAAGAACAAGCAGGTTGTAGAACTGGTTGATGAACAGGCCAATCACCCAAGCAAAGGCGCACTCGTAGCCGAGGGCAATCGCGGTCCACTTGCCGGAGTCCATCTGGTTGCGGATGGTACCCATAGCGGCAAAGCACGGAGCGCACAGCAGGTTGAAAGCGCCAAAGGCAACGCAAGCGCCCATGGTCGGGAACATGCCGGCGAACGCGGTCCACAGGCTCGGATCGGTCTCGGCGGCATCGGCAACGGACAGCAGCGAGCCGGCGGTGGCGACGACGTTCTCCTTGGCGACAAGACCCGAGACGGACAGTGCTGTTGCCTGCCAGGTGCTAAAGCCGAGCGGGGCGAAGATCCAGGCGATCAGGTTGCCGAGCATGGCAAGCACGGAGTAGTCCATGAACTCCTCGGGGATGCCGTCCATCGCAGGCAGGAAGCCAAAGGAACCGTTGTAGCTACCAAAGTTGGAGAGGAACCAAACGACGACGGTGGACGCGAAGATGACCGTGCCGGCCTTCTTGATAAAGGCCCAGCAGCGCTCCCACACGTGCAGCGCCCAAGAGCGAATCGCCGGGAAGTGGTAGGCAGGAAGCTCCATAACAAACGGCGTCGGGCGACCGGCGAAGAGCTTGGTCTTCTTGAGCATGAGGCCCGAAGCGATGACGGCAAAGACGCCCAGGAAGTAGAACAGCGGGCTGATCCACGCGGCGGTGGTGGAAGAGTCACCGATGATGGAGCCCATGAGCAGGGCGATGATCGGCAGCTTAGCGCCACAGGGGATGAACGTGGTGGTCATGACCGTCATGCGGCGGTCCTTCTCGTTCTCGATGGTCTTGGTAGCCATGACGCCGGGGACGCCGCAGCCCGAGGACACGAGCATGGGGATGAAGGACTTACCGGACAGACCAAAGCGGCGGAACACGCGGTCCATGATGAAGGCGACGCGAGCCATATAGCCGCAGTCCTCCAGGAAGGACAGCATCACAAAGAGCAGGAACATCTGCGGCACGAAGCCGAAGATGGCACCCAGGCCGCCAACGATACCGTCACAGACGAGCGAATCGACCAGACCGCCATCCTCGGTGCCGCCCGCCACGAGGGCGTCGTGGACCATGGTGGTAATACCCGGAACATACGGGCCATACTCCGCCGGATCGACCGAATCGGCGTCGTCGCCCGCAGCCTCAACAGCTGCGTCGTAGGCGTCGCGGCCCTGGCCGAGCACATACCAACCGTCGGTACCAAAGAGCTGGTCGTTGGTGAAGTCGGTCACCGTGCCGCCCAGGGTGGAAACGGCGATGTAGTACACGCAGAACATGATGACCACAAAGATCGGCAGGCCCAAGATACGGTTGGTAACCACGCGGTCGATCTTCTCGGAGGTGCTCATCTTGGCCGGAGCCTTAGTGAGGCACTCGTCGATAATGTGCGCGATGACGCCATAGCGCTCGCCGGTGATGATGGACTCGGCGTCGTCATCGCAATCCTGCTCGCACTGGGCGACTAGCTGCTCCACGCGAGCGGCCTTCTCCTTAGTGAGGTTGATGAGCTTGCAGGCGTCTGCGTCACGCTCAAACAGCTTGACGGCGTAATAGCGGCGCTTGTTGGCGGGAACGCTCGCCGGAAGGTTGTTCTCGATGTGCGTCAGAACGTCCTCGATGGAGGAGTCGAACTTGTGCTCCGGCACCTGGCCCTTGGAAGCAGCGGACTTCTTGACCTGCTCGAACAGCTCCTTGATACCCTTGTTCTTAAGGGCCGAGATCATCATGACCGGGCAGCCGAGCTTTTTGGAGAGCTTGGCGGTGTCGATCTTATCGCCATTCTTCTCGACCAGATCGGCCATGTTGAGGGCAACGACCACGGGCAGGCCGGTCTCGATAACCTGAAGCGCCAGGTACAGGTTACGCTCGAGGTTGGTAGCGTCGACCACCTGGACGACGACATCGGGCTCGCCGCTCATGAGGTAATCGCGCGAGCACTGCTCCTCGGGGCTGTAGGGGGAAAGCGAGTAGATGCCAGGGAGGTCCGTGATGGTAACGTTCTTGTCGCTCAGGAGCTTGGCTTCCTTTTTCTCAACCGTGACGCCGGGCCAGTTGCCAACGTAGCCGTTGGCGCCGGTGATCAGGTTGAAAAGCGTGGTCTTGCCGCAGTTGGGGTTACCCGCCAGCGCGACATGGATCTGAGAATCCGCCATTCAATCCTTCTTCCTTGTGTGCCTGCGCTGCTTTCTCCGCGCAGGCTGGATAATGTGCTTCAAAGTTGCAGCATCAAGTTAGAAATACCTAACTTTATCTGCAGAAATATACGCCGCGAGCCCTTACTGGACCTCGACGACAGCCGCCTCCTCCTTGCGGATGGAAAGCTCGTAGCCGCGCACGTTGATCTCGACCGGATCGCCGAGCGGTGCAACCTTCACGACCTTGAACGAAGTGCCCTTGATGAGCCCCAGGTCCATAAGGTGGCGGCGAAGCGCACCCTCACCGTGAAGCTTGATGATGGTGGAGCTCTCGCCCACCTTAACGTCACCCAACGTCTTCATCCTCTTGTCCCCCTTTCGGTTTTTATGAAATGCTGCTGACTAACCGACGGTCATGATGTGCATGGCAACCTTGGAATCGATACCAAAGCGTGCGCCCAGCACGGTGACGATGATATTGGCGCCACTCGAGCTCACCACGTGGATTTCGTTGCCCTCGACAAAGCCGAGGTCCTTGAGGTGGTGCTTCATGTCCTCATTGCCCTTTACACGAGACACGCGCACGGTTTCGCCCGCTTTTACCATCGAAAGCGGCATGGCCGGCATCTGTGGTCCGCAAGACATGAGTGGCTCCTAACGTCAGTTTGTCCTCAACATCGACGCGATAAAAGTTAACCACGTCTATGTTCGCTTTAGTAAACTAACACATGGTTAACTTTTTGGAAAGGGTCCTGTTCAGTTTTTCGAAAAAGTTTCCTATACGAAACAAAAGGGCGCGGCAAAGGACCATCCTTTGCCACGCCCCGTCATGCTTAAAGCGAGAGATTTCTGATCGACGTGACGCAGGAAGCCTCATCCACGCCCGAAACGCGGAATACGATATCCTCGCCGCACTCGCCGCAGAGTGCCATGAGCCCTATAACGTCGCGGCCATCGGTGTAGCGGTCACCAATCGAAACCGACACGTCACTACGGTGCTTGGCAATGATGTCATAGAGCAGCGCAACCGGGCGGGCATGTAATCCCAACGGATCTTTAATCGTCTTTGTAAACTCGACCATGTCCCCTCCCGCGGCATCGTACATCGGCCGGCAAAACCCAGCCACGTGGTAGTTATTGTAGCGTTAGATGCTTGTCGAGGACCCTTTCGGATACCCCGTGGGCAAAAAGTGACAAATATGAGTACTGTCACCAATTTAGTAGCAGCAAAATCGAGAGCATATCGCCTACTTTGAGCGATTCGAAGAAGTTGAAAGCCGTCAAACGCTCTTTAAAGGGGGTTAGATAAATTGATTTTGAGCCCATTTTCGCTCAGAGCAGGCCGAAAAATATGACACCTCTTTTGCAACAGTACTCATATTTGGCATTTTTTGCCCACAGGGTCCACAGCGCTCATCTCACACGAATAAAAAACGAGGGAAGGCACGCGTCCTTCCCTCGTTACAGGCAATATGTAGCTGTTTGCCTACATCAGGCGCAGGCTGACGTCCTTGAGCTGGGCGCCGGAAACGGCACTCGGAGCGCCCGACATGAGGTCGGAGCCGCTGGCCGTCTTGGGGAACGCCATGACATCGCGGATGGAGTCGGAGCCGGTGAGCAGCATGCACACGCGGTCCAGGCCCAGAGCAAAACCGCCCATCGGGGGCGCGCCAAACTTGAGCGCCTCCATGAGGAAGCCAAACTGCGACTCGGCGCGCTCCTCGGTAAAGCCCAGGAGCTTGAGCATGGACATCTGCATCTCGGCGTTGTGGATACGCATACCGCCGCCGCCGGCCTCAAAGCCGTCCATGACAAAGTCGTAGGTGCAAGAACCGGCTGCCAACGGGTCGGCCTCGATCTTGGCGATGTCGGTCTCGGTCGGCAGGGTGAACGGCTGGTGCTCGGCAGCGTAAGCCTTGCGGTCCTCATCCCAGTGGAACAGCGGGAAGTTGACGACCCACAGGAAGTCGTGGCCCTCGCGCTTGATCTCGAGCGCATTGGCCATGTGGGAACGCATGCCGCCCAGGATCTCGTCAGAGAGCAGGCGCGGGCCGGCGGCGAACATCACAAGGTCGCCGGGCTCGACGTCCATGCGCTCGCGCAGGGCTGCCATCTCCTCGTCCGAGAAGAACTTGACGATGGGGCTGTTGATGGAGCCGTCCTCGCGGAAGGCGATCCAGGCCAGGCCCTTGGCGCCAAACGTGGAGGCCACGCCGGCAAGCTTATCGATCTTGGCACGTGCCCAGGCACCGGCGCCCTTGGCGTTGATGGCCTTGACGACAGAGCCCTCCTCGTTTGCGGCAGTCGCAAAGACCTTGAACTTGGAGTTGGCAAAGATGTCGGTCAGGTCGACCAGGTGCATGCCATAGCGGGTATCGGGCTTGTCGGAGCCATAGGTGTCCATGGCCTCCCAGTAGTCCATGCGACGCAGCGGCGTGGGCATCTCGACGCCCATGCGGCCGAAGGCGTCGGCCAGGACCTCCTCGAGCGCGCTCATGACATCGTTCTGGTCCACGAAGGACATCTCGATATCGACCTGGGTGAACTCGGGCTGACGGTCGGCACGCAGGTCCTCGTCGCGGAAGCACTTGGCAACCTGGTAGTAGCGCTCGACGCCACCGACCATGAGCAGCTGCTTCAGGAGCTGCGGGGACTGCGGCAGGGCGTAGAAGTTGCCCGGCTGAATACGGCTGGGAACGATGAAGTCGCGAGCGCCCTCGGGCGTGGACTTGAACAGGGAGGGCGTCTCGACCTCCATGAACTCACGGTTGTGCAGCGCCTCGCGAATGGCAAAGGTAAAGTCGGAGCGCAGCTTGAGGTTGGCCATCATCTCGGGACGACGGAGGTCCAGATAGCGATAGCGCAGACGGGTGTCCTCGCTGGTCTCGATGCCGTCCTCGATCTGGAACGGCGGGGTGACGGACGTGTTGAGCACCTCGGCGTGGTCGGTCAGGACCTCGATCTCGCCGGTCGCGAGCTTGGCGTTGGTGGTCTCCTCGCCACGGGAACGCACGACGCCGTGGATCTTGATGGGCCACTCGGGACGCATGGTCTCGGCGATCTTAAAGGCATCGCCGTCGGAGTGCTCGGGGTCGAAGGTGAGCTGCGTGATGCCCTCGCGATCGCGAAGGTCGCAGAAGATAAGGCCGCCGTGATCGCGGCGACGGCTCACCCAACCGGTGAGGGTAACCTCTTCGCCCACGTTCTCGCGGCGAAGCTCGCCGCAGGTACGGGTGTGCATGGAATGCTCGTCGATGGGACGGGTCTGGCTCATACCAGTGATCCTCCTTTATGGATCTGTGCCGCCCCGTGTCGTTCCGGGCGGCGTCGTACAGATTTGCCCAGCCTGCGTAAACCGCGCAGCCAGACATGGCGTTCTATCTTATCGCACCTGTGTCGATGTGCCGCGGAAAAGTGGCTCCTGCCCAAAGACTTGACGGAGACGAAACAATTGACGCACCGCGGCCGTCGCCAACGCGCGCCACGTGCGACAATGTGCCCCAATACAACTGCACTCGGAAAGGCCCGCCATGACTGCACGCCTCATCGTTATGGATATCGACTCCACGCTCATCAACCAGGAGGTCATCGACCTGTTGGGCGAGGAGGCCGGCGTGGGCGAGCAAGTTGCGCAAATCACCGAGCGCGCTATGCGCGGCGAGCTGGACTTTAAGCAGGCGCTCGAGGAGCGCGTGGGGCTGCTTGCCGGCTTGGACGAGAGTGTGTTCGAGCGCACCTTTGAGCGCGTGACGTTTACCCCCGGCGCGCTGGAGCTTGTGCGCTCGGCGCACAGCAAAGGCTGGAAGGTCGGCGTGGTAAGCGGCGGCTTTCACGAGGTCGCCGACAAGATCGTGGCCGCCGCGGGCATCGATTTTTGCCTGGCCAACCGTCTGGAAGTCGTGGACGGCAAGCTCACGGGTAAGCTGGCGGCAGACATTGTGACCAAGGAATCCAAGCTCATTCAGCTGCTGGATTGGGCGGTTGAGTGCGGTGTCGACATGGCCCACACCGTCGCGATCGGCGACGGCGCCAACGACATCCCCATGATTCAGGCCGCGGGCACGGGCATCGCGTTTTGCGCCAAGCCCAAGACGCGCGAAGCCGCCCCGTTTGCCATCGATGAGCGCAACCTGATGCTCGCCATGGACATCATCCTGCGTGACTAGCCGATCCATCTAACAATTGAATCAGTCTGTCCTATAGTTTCCGAACAATTTTGTCTTAGTGTTCGGAAACATACCCTTTGAGTGCTAGACTTTGCGCCGTCGAAGGGAACATATATGGATAAGCGAGATCTTGAGCAGTTGCTGAGCGATGTTGCCGGCGGAGCAGTCACCCCGGCTGTCGCCCTCACGCGCATGCAGACGGCTCCAACCGCCGATTTGGGCTTTGCGCAGCTCGATCTTTCGCGCGGGGTTCGCCAGGGAGCCGGCGAGGTTGTCTACGGTGCCGGTAAAACCGCCGAGCAGATTGCCGCCATTATCGAAGCGCTGCGCGATGCCGGCCAGGAGCGCATCCTGGTCACGCGCCTGGACGCCGAAAAGGCAGCCCGCACCTCGGAGCTCCTCGACAACGGCATCGAGCTGGGATATGTCCCGGACGCGCAGCTCGCCCTCGTAGGCGGCAAGCCCTCCCCTACCGGCAACGGACGCATCGTCGTCGCCTGCGCCGGCACGAGCGACCTGCCCGTCGCCGAGGAAGCCGCGTTGACGGCCGAGTTCTATGGCAACGAGGTCGATCGCCTCTACGACGTAGGTGTCGCCGGCCTGCACCGCCTGCTCGCACGTGCCGAGGAACTTGCCCAGGCACAGGTGGTCATCGCCATCGCCGGCATGGAGGGCGCGCTGGCGAGCGTTATCGGCGGCCTGGTGAGCTGTCCGGTCATTGCCGTTCCCACCAGCGTGGGCTACGGTGCAAGTTTTGGTGGCGTAGCCGCACTGCTCGCCATGCTCAACTCCTGCGCCAGCGGCGTTTCGGTCGTCAATATCGACAACGGCTTTGGTGCCGCCTACCAGGCAAGTCTTATCAATCATCTGGGCGCCGGTACACCCTGCGCCCGTTAAGGAGCATTCCATGTCCAACCATCAGCACACGCTTATCATCGACGGCACCTCGGGCATCAGCGGCGATATGACCGTCGCGGCCTTGCTCGACCTGGGCGCCAGCGAGGAGCATCTGCGCGAACAGCTCGCCACGCTGCCGGTCGACGGCTTTTCGATCTCCGTGGCGCGCGTAAACAAGCATGGCATCGACGCCTGCGATTTCGACGTCCAGCTTGCAGAGGAGCTCGAGAACCACGACCACGACATGGCCTGGCTCTACGGCAACGAAGCAGCTACCGAGCATACGCACGAGCATGAGCACCACCATCATGACCATGTCGAGCACGAACACGAGCACTGCCACGGTCATGGCCATGAGGACCATCATCACGCCCATCACCATCACCACCGTTCTTTGGCGGACGTCACCGCCATCATCGATGGCTCGCAACTAAGCAATGGTGCCAAGCGTCGTGCCCTCGCCATTTTTTCCGCACTCGCTGATGCCGAGGCAAAGGCTCACGGCAAAACGCCCGACACCGTCCTGTTTCACGAGGTGGGCGCCGTCGACTCCATCGTCGACGTCTGCTCTGTCGCCATCTGCCTCGACGACCTGGGTATTGAGGCTATCGTGGTCGAGTCGCTCTCCGAGGGCCACGGAACCATCCACTGCGCCCACGGTCTCATGCCCATTCCCGTCCCCGCTGTCGTCAACCTGTGTCAGGCGGGCAATATCGCCCTCACGCCTGCACCGGTCGCCGGCGAGCTCGTGACGCCGACGGGCGCCGCCATCGTCACCGCGCTGCGCACGTCCGACCAACTGCCCTCACGCTACCGCATCGAAGCCGTCGGCTACGGCACCGGCAAACGCCCCTACGAGGGTTGCTCCGGCACGCTCCGCTGCCTGCTCGTTCACGCGGACGCATAGCCATGGATGCCCGCAAGGCCAAAAGCCGTGCCGCAATCATCTCGGCGTTCTCCGCGCTTCTGCGCGAAGAGGACTATGGCAAAATCACCGTCGGCGACATCATCGCTCGCGCCCATGTGGGTCGGGCCACGTTCTATGGCCTCTTCAAAAGCAAAGATGACCTACTCGCTGAGCTCGTGAGCGATATCTGCACCCACGCCCTCGACGATGATGGAACACCGCTCGACGACCCACTCGTGCAGGTCGAGCATATCCTCAACAACCTCTGGGAGCGCCGCCAGGGCGTTCGAGCCCTCGTAGCCGGCGCCGGCTCACGCGTCTTCGCCGACAGCCTCCGCAAGACCATCATGTTGCGCGCAGCCGAAACGGTCCCCGTCGACCCCGCAGGCCCCGCCGGCACCATGGACCGCAGTTTCTTACTACACCACATAGCCTCAAGCTTCGTAGCCACCGTCCAGTGGTGGGCCTGGCACAACTTCCAAGCAGATAAAGCCGACGTAGCCAAAGACTACCTCTCAGCCATAAAGCCCCTCTTCACCTAAGCAAGAAGCTCATCCCAAAGCATCGCCCCAACCCAGGGCGCCACGCATCCCAAAGATTCACTCACGCTTCAACGCCCCTACCAGCAACAAGCCCCTCCCATCCAAATTCAGATATATATGTCGGGTTGCTTGTTCCAAGGCGACTAAGATCCCACAGCTGGCCGCATGGGGTAACTTCCCAGCGCATTCCGCAGGACGAAAGAACCCCCGCCGCACGAAGTGCGCAGCGGGGGTTCTTTCATGTCCGAGGACGCGCTGGGAAGTTACCCCATGCGGCCAGCGGACAACTATGTAGCCTTGGACTAGAACATGCCCAAGAAACCGTGCACAAACAGTGCAGCCAAAGCAGCACCGACAAACGGAGCGATGCCAGGAACGAGCAGGCCGTACTTCCAGTTGTTGTCAGCCTTGTTCTTGATCGGCAGCACCTGATAGGCCATGCGAGGACCAAGATCACGAGCCTGGTTCATGGCGAAGCCGGTGATGCCGCCCATGCCCATGCCAACAGCCCAAACAATCAGACCGACGCAGATAGCGAGCATCAGAACGTTCTCACCGGCGCGGTTAGCGGCAGCAAGGATAGCGCTGATGAACACGAAGGTGCAGATAGCCTCGCAGAAGAAGTTACGGGCATAGTTCGTTCCCTCGGTGGTGGGGTTGGTCGAGAAGATGTTGCGCTGGGCAATGGGATCGACGACACCATCGGAAGCCTTGAACTCATCGGCATACATAAGCCAAGCGATTACGGCACCCACAAAGCCGCCGAGCATATCGGCAATCATGAAGGGGATGCAGCTGCTCCACGGCACCAGACCTACGATGCACTGGGCAAGCACCATGGCGGGATTCATGCACACGGCGCCGCCAAAGACAAACAGGCAGACCGAGATGCCAAAAGACCAGGTGGTGATGGCAAACATGTGGCCGGAGCCCTGATACTTGGTGCCCTTGAGCACGGTATCGCAGTGCACGCCCACGCCAAAGATGATCATGAGGGCCGTTGCGCCGAATTCGCAGAGGAGTTTGGTAAGCATAAAACCTTATCTTTCTTGTCGGTTATAAACGATTCGTTTAGGCCGCGTACTAGTGCTGAGCGACGACAACGCCAAGGCCATCGGGAATGACGGCCACCTTGGCATCGGCACCCTTCATCTCAAAGGCGAGCTTGAGCGCCTCATCGAGAGTGTTGACCGGCGTCATGTGCATATCCTTGATCATCTGGTGATCGCACAGGTCGGTGACCATGATCACAGGGTGATGCGCCAAGATGCGGGCAAAGATCTGGCTCGTCCACTGGTCGGGCAGGGTCTCGTCCTTAGGACGGTCGATGCAGGCACGCTCAAACTCCGCCGGATCGTTGTCGGCGATGTTGTGATAGAAGCCCTCGCCACCGTGGCCGTCGGCACAACCGGCGACGTCGATGATCACGCCGCCCTCGGGAAGCGTAGCCTCGGCAGAGCACATGCCCTTCACGGCCTGATAGATGTTCTGGTCGAGCGGGTAGCCGCCGTTAGTGGTGATGGCAATCTCGCACTCAACGGGCTCAACGCCGGCAAGGCTCTTCACGAACTCACAGCCGGCCTCGTGCGCCTTGTGAATGTCGCCGGCAAAGGAGCCGATAACCTCATGCTTGCCGTTGAGCACCACGTTAAGCACAAAGGCAAGGTGAGCCATCTCGGCAGCGGCAAACATGTCCTCGCTCACGTGGTTGTGGCACAGGTTGCCGGCACGCGAATGGGAATCGTTCACAAACTGACCGTTGTGGTTGTACATGATGGTCTTGTAGCTGGCGATGCCAGGCAGGACGGACTTGCGGCTACCAGAGAAACCGGCAAAGAAGTGCGGCTCAATAAAGCCCTCGGCAAGCAGCAGATCGCAATCGGCAGCAATCTTGTTGATGATGCACTCGCCGCCAGAAGGCAGGGTGCCGATCTTTTTCATCATGCTGTCATCGGTCGCGACGTGCATAACGATTTCCTCGTTGGCAACGATCTCCTCGCCGTACTTGTTGACGAGCTCCTCGTGCGTCGACGGACGATGCATACCCGTAGCAACCAGAATACGCAGGCGAGCCTCGGGCGCAGCAGAATGGATGTGATGCAGCAGAATAGGCATCGTCACACACGAGGGAACGGGACGCGTATGATCGGAGCTAATAATGACGATATCCTTCTTGCCAGCACAAAGCTCCTCGAGCGAAGGCGAGCCATAAGGGTTGGCAAGCGACTCCTCTACCAACTCTTCCTGCGATTTCGTGGTCTTAAACTCGTTTTGATGACCTTCCATCACACCCGCGAAATTCTTATCCTCGAGCTCCAGATGCAACGTCTTGTGGTCAAACGGTAGTTCACATTCAAACAATGACGAGCGCCCTCTTCCTTTCAACTGACACACTAGATAAACCGTTGGAAGGATACGCCGCTCACCGAAAAACACCACCGTCCACCGACTCATTAACACAACGTTCATATTTGACCCACAACAAAACGGCCGCGACCCCAAACGGGACCGCGGCCGCTACAGTCGTAAGGCGAGAAGCACCACATGCATCTCAATCCCGATCGATAAGGCGCGCGGCGCGAAGCGCCAAACGCGCCGCCGGGACAGACCCCATCCAAAACGCGCGAAGCGCGCCATTAATTCCCCCAGCAGTAATCCACTGAAGACCGGACATCGCAGGGCCCGCCATTAGTTTACTTTTAGGCACACTCCGCAGGACGCAAGAAGCCCTCGCCGCACGAAGTGCGCAGCGAGGGCTTCTTGCATGTCCGAGGACG
>CABVAY010000029.1 GCA_902496455.1 uncultured Collinsella sp. | reverse complement strand
CCCCAAGAGAGGTGATTCCATGAGAATCGATAAGCTAGCAATGACGTCGCGCGAGGCGCTGCAGACCGCCATGAGCACGGCTGCCGACGCGCAGGCCGGCGCGGTGGAGCCGATTCACCTGCTGTCTGCCCTGCTCGGTGCCGGCGAGCGCAATATCTCCGTGATCATCGAGCGCATCGGTGCCGACCCGGCCCAGCTCGCACGCTCCACGCAGGATGCCATTGACCATGCGCCTAAGGTTTCGGGCGAGGGCCAGCAGATGGGTCTTTCCAATGAGCTCGTCCGCGTCATCGAGAAGGCCGAGAAGAAGGCCACCAAGATGGGCGACAGCTTTGTGGTGACCGAGCATCTGCTGATGGCACTTGCCGAGGACAAGGGTGAGGCCGGCCGCGTTCTGCGCGACGCCGGCGTGACCAAGGAGCGCATCGAGCAAGTCTACGAGGAACTGCGTGGCGATGACCGCGTGACGTCTGCCGAGGACAAGACTCAGTTTGAGGCGCTGGAGCAGTACGGCCGCAATATCTGCGACCTTGCCCGTGCCGGCAAGCTCGACCCGGTCATCGGCCGTACCGACGAGATCCGTCGTACCATCCAGGTCCTGTCCCGTCGCACCAAGAACAACCCCGTGCTCATCGGTGAGCCGGGCGTCGGTAAAACGGCTATCGTCGAGGGCATCGCCCAGCGTATCGTGGCTGGCGACGTGCCGAGCACCCTGCGCGACCGCGACCTCATCGAGCTCGACATGAGCGCGCTGGTCGCCGGCGCCAAGTACCGCGGCGAGTTCGAGGACCGATTGAAGGCCGTGCTCAAAGAAGTGCAAAAGTCCGAAGGCAAGGTCATCCTGTTCATTGATGAGCTCCACACCATCGTGGGCGCGGGTGCCACCGAGGGCTCCATGGACGCCGGCAACATTCTCAAGCCGGCGCTTGCCCGTGGCGACTTGCACGCGATCGGCGCGACCACGCTCGACGAATACCGCAAGTACATCGAAAAGGATGCGGCGCTCGCGCGTCGTTTCCAGACCGTGATGGTGAGCGAGCCTACCGTCGAGGACACCATCTCGATCCTGCGTGGCCTCAAGGAGAAGTACGAGATCTTCCACGGCGTGCACATCACCGATAGCGCGCTCGTGGCAGCTGCCGACCTCTCCGATCGCTACATCGCCGACCGCTTCCTGCCCGACAAGGCCATCGACCTGGTCGATGAGGCCGCAAGCCGCCTGCGCATGGAACTCGACAGCATGCCAGTCGAGATTGACGCCACCACGCGTCAGCTCACCCAGCTGCAGATCGAGGAGCAGGCACTCATGAAGGAGACCGATGACGCCTCCAAGGAGCGTCTGGAGGCCCTGCGCCAGGAGATTGCCGAGGTTCAGGAAAAGCTCAACGTGCAAAAGGCCGGCTGGCTCAACCAGAAGAACGCCATCGACCACGTGCAGGAGCTTAAGGGCCAGCTTGACGAGGCCAAGAGCGAAGAGGAGCGCGCGACGCGCAACGGCGACCTGGGCCGTGCGTCCGAGCTGCGCTACTCCGTGATTCCGGGCCTGCAGCAGCAGATTCAGGATTCCGAGGCCGCGCTCGAGGCACAAAAGCAGCAGGGCGGCGAGGGCCTCAACGAACAGGTGACCTCCGATGAGATCGCCGAGGTCGTGAGCGCTTGGACCGGCGTGCCCGTGTCCAAGATGATGCAGGGCGAGCTCGACAAGCTGAAGGGCTTGGAGGGCGAGCTGCATAAGCGCGTCATCGGCCAGGACGAGGCCGTCTCCGCCGTCGCCGCAGCTGTGCGCCGCAGCCGTGCGGGCCTCTCCGATCCGGACAAGCCCATCGGAAGCTTCTTCTTCCTGGGTCCTACCGGCGTGGGTAAGACCGAGCTCGCCAAGGCGCTTGCCGAGTGCCTGTTCGATGACGAGCGTGCGCTCGTGCGTATCGACATGTCCGAGTACATGGAGAAGTTCAGCGTCCAGCGTCTGATCGGTGCGCCCCCGGGATATGTGGGCTACGACGAGGGCGGCCAGCTCACCGAGGCCGTGCGCCGTCGTCCGTACTCCGTGATCTTGCTTGACGAGATGGAGAAGGCCCATCCAGATGTCTTCAACGTGCTGCTGCAGGTGCTTGACGACGGCCGTCTGACCGACGGTCAGGGTCGCCAGGTGTCCTTCAAGAACACGATTATCATCATGACGAGCAACGTGGGCTCCAAGGCTATCGCCGAGCTTTCGGGCAAGGACGAGGAGGAGATGCGCCATCAGGTCGACGCGGCCATGGCTCAGACCTTCCGCCCCGAGTTTCTCAACCGTATCGACGATATCGTGGTGTTCCATCCGCTCGGAATGGCGCAGATCGAGAAGATCGTCGACATCCAGCTCGCCGACGTCCGCGCGCGTCTGGCCAAGGAGCGCATGACGCTTGCCATCACCCCGGCGGCCAAGCAGATGCTCGCCGTGGGCGGCTTGGACCCGGTCTTTGGCGCCCGTCCGCTCAAGCGTCTGGTTCAGCGCGAGGTCGTGGATGCCATCGCCGCCGCTATCATCGATGGCACGGTGCGTGAGGGCAATCAGGTGACGGTCGATGTCGACAAGGACGGCGGCTTTACCGTCGTGTGCGACAACACGCCGGCGGCCACCTACGAGGTCCCCGACGCCGAGTAGGTTTTGGGCCATGCCTTAAAATCTGCCTTTTGAGCCGAACGCCAAGGGCGGCGGATCCGATTGGGTCCTCCGCCCTTTTTCGTGCGACAATCGATGGTGTTAAACGTGAGTACATGGCAAGGAGCTATGCAGATGATAGACGAGAACAAGACGAACGCACCGGCGGCTGAGGCAGCGCCCGCCGCACCCAAGCTTGCACCTAAGCCGGCGCCCAAGCCGCGCGACCCCTACATCCGTGCCGAGAACGAGGACGACGACGGCTACGATCCCTACAGCGATCGCCGCCCCGAGCGCGAGCCGCTGTTCGAAGCCGACCCCTGGCGCTGAGTGCCACCCAAAAGGCCACGAATAAGTTGCGGTGAAATAGGGACTGTTTTGCGGTTTGACCAGCAAAAACAGTCCCTATTTCACCGCAACTGCGTTAGGGATGTGGATGTTGGGCGGCTGTCTTCGGGCTGGCTAGTCCTGGGCCTTGATGCTCGGCAGGAGAATCTGGGCGAGGTAGTCGGTCTCGAGTTTGGTCGCGGCGTCTGCGTTGCCGTCTTTACCGACCAGCACGTTCTTGATCTGACTATAGGTGTAGCGGTTGCCGGTCGTAAGCTCAACAAGCTCAATGGCCGTGTCCATGGGGTAGGTCGACACGGGGTCTTGTGTGCGTCCGTTGATGGTCTGGGGCACCACATACGGATAAACGGGGCCGCTGGCGTAGACGGTGTAGCCGTTGCCGAGGTTTGCCGCACCCAAAACCGCGTCGCCCTCATCGGGCGTAAAGCTCTCGCCGTCGCGCACCGTGACAAGCGTCACAAGCGGCGTGCTCGTGTCGCCGGCAAGATAGATGCACAGCGTGCTGCCGTTTTGCCAAGTCGCGACTTTGCCGTACCACTCAACGGGAATATCGAGCTGATACAGGTCCGTTGCCTTATGTCGAGCATCGGCGTCGCGGGCCGCCTGCGCCTTGCGGGAGCTCACGGCGTTGGTTGCGGCGTCTCGTCGCGCGGTTGCCGCCTGCTGGAGTACCTTTGCGACCGCGGCGGAATTCACCCCGCCTTCCTCGGCATACTTGGCGGCGGCATCGATCTGGTCGTCGGTCACCGTGTCGGCCGAAGGCACCTTGAGCTTAAAGGTGGCCTGGGTACTCAAATCCTGCCCATCGCTCTTAATGGTGACCTGGGCCTTGGTGGTCGGGACGGTGTAGATGGTGCCGTCGGCCGCGATGGGGGAGGCGGCGATGGAGAACGTGTAATCGCCGGGCAGCAGCTTAATGCCGCGACCATGCTCGTCAACGTAGAGCGTTTCGCTCACGGAAGAACCGTCGGAATCCTGTCCGCTCACCTGCACGGGAATCTTGGAGCCAGTTGAGCAGTCGAGGCCCGCGGCATGCACGCCAATCTGCACCGACATCATGGTATGGGCGTTTGCGGCAAGCACGGCAGCCTGCTCTTGCTGATATCCGTTCCAGGCAGCATAGCCTGCGCCGCCGGCGACGAGCGCGACGGCCACAACGCCGGCAACCATCAGGTTGCGGCGCTTGGGCGACATCTTACGATGACGAACCTCGGCTTCGCGTGCCGAAGGAACGGACGGCAGGGGAATATCGCCCATGGCGATGGTCTCGTCCACGGCAGGCGCAGAGCCTAAGCCAGGGAGCTCGCGGGTCAGCGAATCTTCGGCCGGCAAGTTGTCGAGCAAGATGGTTTCCTCGCTCGTGTCGGATCCGGGCTGGCCGTCGGCCTCGCATTCGGATTCCTCGTGCCCCGCCTCGTCTTCGGCGGGCGCGGCGCCATCGTCTTTTGCATCCCGATCATCGGGCTGCGCCTCGATTTCCGGCTCATCCTGCATATCAACGCTCGAATCGTCAAACGCAACATCGTCAAGCGAAATCCGGTCTAGGCTCTCCAGGGCCTCGGCACACGCTTCTGCATCTTGGGCCGCATCCTCTTGGCCCATCGTCTCATCTTTCATATATCCCCCAAGCTCAATATCGGGACAACACTGTACCCAAAAACGGGACCCCATAGAGCCGCCGCATGATTTGAAATCCGATTTTATATGTGCGCGTGTTTTTGAATAGAGACGCAATGACAAAAGCCCCCGGAAAGCGAGTGAAACGCTTTCCGGGGGCTCTGCGAGACACTGGATTGAAAATCTGGCAGGCGGGCCTATGCCCAAGTGCCAACAGCGACCAGCGCGTTACTCGGCGTGCGCGTAATCCACCTTGGCTCGGCGAGCGGTGGCCTTCTCCCAATCGCTGGTGCCCTCAAAGACATCCTGCTTGTAGGGATTGCGGCCGAGCTTCTTGGCGCGGTAGGCGATGTAGATGATCGCGGCGACGTTGGCGATCAGCGCGGCAATCGAGACCGCGGTGGCGGCGCCGGGGTCGAGCGTGGAGTGGGTCACAAAGATGGACTCCTCCTGGAAGTACGGGAACACCTGGGCAAACATGCACCAAATGGCCAGCGTAAAGGCGCGGTTCTGGATCCAGCCGCCCTTGTTCCAGATAAAGGCGGCGACGGTGGGCGCCAGCAGCAGCGCAAAGCCGCAGAACCAGGAGTGGGTGGGCAGGCAGTTGTAGGTGTAGCAGAAGTTCCAGATATCGTAGGCGATGATGTAGACCCAGGTCATGTCGGGCCACAGCATGTCGGTCTGATCCTCGGAGGCGTAGACGCTCCACCAACCGGTCATGCAGAAGATGTTGATGATACCGGCGATGCCGTTGAACACGTTGTTCCAGCCGGCCAGCTGCGTAGCACCTTCGGAGGTGACCCAGGTGGACTCGCCCAGGACAAAGAAGTGATAGGCGCTCTCGAAGTCGGACACGACGGCGATCATGATGTTGATGGCGACGATCACAAACGGCCACGCGCGGAACCAATGCGCCTTGCCGATCTTGCCCCACTGGTACTTAATGGCAATGAAGCCCCAGCAACCGGCCAGCGCCGCGTACACCTTGGCGTAGTGGAACCAGCTGTTCTGGTACACGTGGGTGGGGTTGGTGAGCGCCCACTCGGCACCCTGCGAAACGCCCACGGCGATGGCGACGCAGTAGATGGTCATGGCCAGCGGAGCCACGCCAAAGATGATTGCCGCGCCCAGCTTGGTGCGGCGGCCGACCTCGTTGAGCACGATCAGGCCAATAAAGACCATGGCCCAGCCAGCCCAGTGGATAAGGGTATCGCTACCCCAAACGTCGAACAGCATGCTGCTCTCCTTTCACACGCCCGCGGCCCCTCTTCCGATCGCGGGCAGTTTGGCCAAATGTCGTCAGTTCTGGGGCTTGCGCTCCGGATACTTGGCGGTATAGCCCTCGATGTGGAGTGTCGAGGCGATGATTTCCTTGACCGTCTCGTCGGGCACATCGGGGTGCGTGCGGATATACATCAACAACCCCATGATGAGGGTGTAGAACGTCTCGTAGACATGGTCGATGCGTAGCTCATGATGGGCGACATAATCCACCACGGTGGTGTCGCAGATATACTGCGCCACGCGCTGGACCACGTTGTGCAAAAAGCCGCCGTAGAGCGCGCCGCTGCTTGAGGTGAGCGTACTCGGCAGCTCGTGGCCGCTGACGACCAGGCGCTTGAAGAGCGGGGCGACGGTGTCGAGTGCGCCCTCGATATCACCGACGATGCGGCTGGCATTCCACTGCTCGAGCTCGGCGATAAAACCGTCGATTGCCTCGTCCATGACAGCGGTGACGGCGGCGTCCATATCGGCAAAGTAGTGGTAGAACAATGAGCGCGTGCAGCCGGCGCGTTTGGTCACGGCCGAGACAGATAGATGCGACACACCCAGCTCGGAACTCACGGTGCGCACGGCGGCGAGGATCTCGCGACGGCGTTCGTCGCCCGTCAGACGTTTGGCCGTGCTGTCGGGCGCGGGGACGCCATCGGCCACAGAGGTATCTGCTGTGTTGTTGCCCATGTTTTGCCGCCTTTCATCCTCTTTTGCCTGACCGTTCACCTAACAGTCTTGAATATTGTTGACGGTTCGTCAATACTATTTTTGACACAATGTCAACAATGGCGGGTGAACGGCATGGGGTATGCTCGACCTGCAAAAAAAGAGGGGCGCTGCGGCCTCGTCGGGCTGCGGCAAGAGAAGGGACAACCATGATTCTCAACGGACCGGGAATTAGCTACACCGAGCCCGACATTGGTTCGGAGTTCGTGCCGCCGCTGCCAGAGCATCCGCGCGAGGCAATCGTCAAGCTGTGCGAGCACTGCACTAACCGTCTGCTGCATCGCGACGAGCTGCTGGGCTACGAGTACTGGTCGTTTGCCGAGGCCGCGACCGACGAGCAGGCCGAGGTGCTCTGCAAGATGAAGATGCGCCGTCCCTATACGCTGCCCGAGATGGTCAAGCTCACCGGCATGCCCGAGGCCCAGATCGAGAAGATGCTCGACGACATGAGCTACACGGGTCTGCTCGAGTACAACTGGGAAAATCCCGAGCGCGCCAAGCAGTGGGTGCTGCCCATGCTGGTACCGGGTTCCGCCGAGTTCCTCAACATGCGCGTGAGCCAGCTCGAGGAGCATCCGGTCTATGCCAAGTTCTTTGAGCAGGCCTCCAAGGGGCCGCTGTCCAAAGCCACGCCGATGGTGCCGCCCGGAGGTGCCGGTATCGGCATGCACGTCATCCCGGTCGAGAAGGCTATCGATGCTTCGAGCACCTCGGTGCCTATTGAGCATATCGAGCACTGGCTCGACAAATACGAGGGTAAGTATGCCGCCAGCACCTGCAGCTGCCGCGCGAGCCGTCGCGTGATGGGCGAGGGCTGCGCCGACGACCCCGCCGACTGGTGCATTGCCGTGGGCGATATGGCCGACTATGTGGTTGAGACCGACCGCGGCCACTATGTGACGCGCGACGAGGTTTACGACATCCTGCGCCAGGCCGAGGACAACGGCTTTGTGCACCAGATCACCAACATTGACGGCGAGAACAAGGTCTTCGCCATCTGCAACTGCAACGTCAACGTGTGCTACGCCCTGCGCACCTCGCAGCTGTTCAACACGCCCAACCTGTCGCGCTCGGCCTATGTCGCCAAGGTCGAGAAGGACAAGTGCGTGGCCTGCGGTCGCTGCGTTGAGGTGTGTCCGGCCGGCGCCGCCAAGCTGGGCCAGAAGCTCTGCAGCAAAAAGGCGGGCGGACAGGTGCCCGAGTATCCGCGCCAGGAGCTGCCCGATGCCACCAAGTGGGACCACACCAAGTGGTCGCCCAACTACCGCAACGACAACCGCATCGAGACGCATGAGTCCGGCACCGCGCCCTGCAAGACGGCCTGCCCCGCGCACGTTGCCGTTCAGGGCTATTTGAAGCTCGCGGCTCAGGGTCGCTATGACGAGGCCCTAGCACTCATTAAGCGCGAGAACCCTCTGCCCGCTATCTGCGGCCGTGTGTGCAATCGCCGCTGCGAGGATGCCTGCACCCGCGGCCGTGTGGACGCCGCCGTGGCCATCGACGAGGTCAAGAAGTTCATCGCCCAGCGCGATCTGGATGCCGCGACCCGCTATGTCCCGCCCGTGGTGACGCCGACGCGCGCTGGCGGCTTCGACCAGAAGATCGCCATTATCGGTGCCGGTCCGGCCGGCCTGTCCTGCGCTTTCTACCTGGCCGAGAAGGGCTACAAGCCCGTCGTGTTCGAGAAGAACGAGCGCCCGGGCGGCATGCTCACCTACGGCATTCCCAGCTTTAAGCTGCAGAAGGACGTTATCGAGGCCGAGGTCGAGGTTATTCGCCTGATGGGTGCCGAGTTCCGCTATGGCGTGGAGGTCGGTCGCGATGTGACGCTCGATGAGCTGCGCGAGCAGGGCTTTAAGGCCTTTTATGTTGCCATCGGCTGCCAGGGCGGCCGCCTTGCCGGTATTCCGGGCGAGGATGCCGAGGACGTGACCGTGGCCGTCGACTTCTTGCGCGAGGTCAACAGCGGCAAGATCGACGCGCTGCCCGGCCGCACCATCGTGGTGGGCGGCGGCAACGTGGCCATCGACGTGGCCCGCAACGCCTGCCGTCTGGGCTCCGAGCACGTCGAGATGTTCTGCCTGGAGAGCGAGGCCCAGATGCCCGCCAGCGAGGAAGAGCGTCGCGAGGCCATCGAGGACGGCGCGCACATCAGCTGTGGTTGGGGTCCCAAGGAGGTTCACCTGGACGAGTCCGGCCGTGTGTGCGGTATCACCTTCAAGCGCTGCACGCGCGTCTTTGACGACGAGGGCCGGTTTGCGCCCGAGTACGACGAGAACGATCTGCGTCGTGTCGATGCCGACCGTGTCGTCATGTCGATTGGCCAGTCCATTGTGTGGGGCGACCTGTTGGCTGGCTCCAAGGTGGAGCTTGGCCGCGGCCAGGGTGCTCTTGCCGATCCCCAGACCTATCAGACTGCCGAGCCCGACATCTTTGTGGGCGGCGACGTCTATACCGGTCCGAGCTTTGCCATCGACGCCATCGCCGCCGGTCACGAGGCCGCCGTGTCCATCCATCGCTTTGTGCAGCCGGGCTCCACGCTCACCATCGGCCGCAATCAGCGCCGCTACACCGCGCTCGACCGCGATGACGTCGTGATTGAGAGCTATGACAACGCGAGCCGCGAGGTGGCGCATGTCGACCGCGAACGCGAGAAGGCTGCGCCGTTTAGCGAGTATGTTGAGACCTTTACCGAGGAGCAGGTGCGCGCCGAGACCGCCCGCTGCCTGGGCTGCGGCGCCTCGATCGTCGACCCCAACAAGTGCATCGGCTGCGGCCTGTGCACCACCAAGTGCGCGTTTGACGCCATCCATCTGGATCGCGACCGCCCCGAGTGCTCAACGATGGTCAAATACGAGCAAAAGCTCCCGAGCCTGGGCAAGTATGCTTTAAAGCGTGCAATCAAAATCAAGTTCGGTCGTAAATAGGTAACCATGGCGGGTAAGGGGACGGTGCAGACTAGATTTCGCCGTCCCCTTGCTTTGAATTTGCATCGCATCAACCGTTGTTGAAAGGTTTCTACCTTGCATGAATTGGGAATCGTTTATCACATTATTCGCGATGTTGAGAATGTGGCGCGCGCTCATGGCGTGCGTCGCGTTTCGAGCGTCACGCTGCTGCTGGGCGAGGTCTCGGGCGTCGTTCCCGACTTGCTGCTCGACGCTTGGCGCTGGGCGGCAGATAAAAAGCCCATCGCGCAGGGCGCGGAGCTTGTTGTGGAGCCCGTCGAGGCCGTGACGCATTGCGAGACATGTGGCCGCGACTACGCGACTGTCGAGCACGGCAAGACCTGTCCCCATTGCGGTAGCGGCGAGACATACCTGCTGCAGGGCCAGGAGGTCATGATCAAGCAGATCGAGACCCCCGACGAGGACCCGGCAGACGCTGCTCCTGACGGCCTCTCCGACGCCCCCGATGCCGTCGACGCCGCCAACCCTCTCCACATCGCCTAACATCTAATGTCTACATGGGCTAGAGTTCTAAACATATTTGCTTCGGTTAGTCAAGTCATGTCTGTTTAAACAAAATGGTGGCACGCAGACGCATTGGGATTCACCTAAAAGCGGTCTTAACGAACGGTGCACCTTTATATGTCTTTGAAAACAATCAGCAAATCACGTTTTAGCAGGCAATGAGCTGTAAACCAGCAATGTAATCAATTTGTAACAAACCTAGACGTTTAAACAAATAATCCAACCTTTTGCGAATTTAGCTATAATTCCACAATCCAAACAGGTATACTCCTTTCATGTCGTGTAGGAAATACGTAGACAAAAAGGAGGTTATGTGATGGTAAGTATTGTTCTTGCTAGCCACGGGGACTTGGCAGCTGGAATTAAGCAGACGGGCTCGATGGTCTTTGGCGATCAACCGTCTGTTGCCGTGGTCTCGCTCGAGCCGAGCATGGGCCCCGACGATTTCCGTGCCAAGGTCGAGGAAGCAGTCGCTTCCTTCGAGGACCAGGAGCAGGTGCTCTTCCTCGTTGATCTGTGGGGCGGCACGCCGTTCAACCAGATCAGCGGGCTCATCGAGGGCCACGATTCCTGGGCTATCGTCACCGGTGTCAACCTGCCTATGCTCATCGAGGCATATTCGCAGCGCTTTGACGCAAAGAACACTGCACATGCGATCGCAAAACATCTCGTGACTGAGGCTAAGGCTGGCGTGCGCGTCAAGCCCGAGTCTCTGGAGCCCGAGGAGAAGAAGCCGGCTGCGGCCGCCGCTGCTCCTGCAGGCGCCATCCCTCCGGGAACGGTCATCGGCGACGGGCACATCAAGATTGCCCATGTCCGTATCGACACCCGTCTACTGCATGGTCAGGTGGCCACCACGTGGACCAAGCAGATCAACCCCAACCGCATCATCGTGGTTTCCGACGGCGTTGCTCACGACGAGCTCCGCAAGACCATGATCGAGCAGGCTGCCCCTCCGGGAGTCCATGCCAACGTCGTGCCTATCAAGAAGATGGCCGAGGTCGTCAAGGACACGCGCTTTGGTGACACCAAGGCCATGCTGCTCTTCGAGAATCCGCAGGATCTGCTCAAGGCCATCGAGGCCGGCGTCGACATCAAGGAAGTCAACATCGGTTCCATGGCTCACTCCAAGGGCAAGGTCGTCGTCACCAACGCCGTCGCTATGGGCGATGACGACGTCAAGACTCTCGAGGCCCTCAAGGCCAAGGGCGTCAAGTTCGAGGTCCGCAAGGTTCCTTCGGATTCCTCCGAGGATCTCGACGCCATGTTGAAGAAAGCTAAGGCCGAACTGGCCGCTCAAGCATAGTAAAGGAGGGTCCGATACATGTCTGCAATCACTATTCTGCTTGTTGCGATTGTCGCGTTGCTTGCCGGTATGGAAGGTATTCTGGATGAGTTCCAGTTCCATCAGCCGCTCGTGGCATGCACGCTTATCGGTCTCGTAACCGGTCACCTTCAGGAGGGCATCCTCCTGGGCGGTTCGCTCCAGATGATGGCCCTTGGCTGGGCTAACGTCGGCGCCGCCGTCGCGCCTGACGCCGCTCTGGCCTCGGTCGCTTCTTCGATCATCATGGTGCTCGCCCTCAATGGCGGCGCCACCGATTCGGCCAAGGCCGTTACCGCCGCCATCGCCGTCGCCGTCCCGCTGTCGGTCGCTGGTCTGTTCCTGACCATGATCTGCCGTACCCTGGCTACCGCTATCGCTCACGCTATGGACGGTTGCGCCGAGAAGGGCGATTTCTCCGGCATCGAGCGCTGGCAGTACGCTGCCATCCTCATGCAGGGCCTTCGTATCGCCATCCCGGCCGTCCTGCTGTGCATCATCCCGGCCGAGGCCGTTACCAACGCGCTTAACGCTATGCCCGACTGGCTGTCCGGCGGCATGGCTGTCGGCGGCGGCATGGTCGCTTCCGTCGGTTACGCCATGGTCATCAACATGATGGCCACCAAGGAGACCTGGCCGTTCTTCATCCTCGGCTTTGTCCTTGCTGCCATCCCTCAGCTCACGCTGATTGCCCTTGGCCTCATCGGCATCTCCCTTGCCCTCATCTACCTTGGCCTCAAGGATCTGGCCAAGCAGGGTGGCGGCATGGGCGGTGGCTCCGGCGACCCGCTCGGCGACATTCTGAACGATTACGAGTAGGAGGGGAGTGATACATATGGCAGAGAACAAGATTCAGCTCACCAAGGCTGACCGCAAGAAGGTTTGCTTCCGTCATCAGTTCCTTCAGGGCTCGTGGAACTACGAGCGTATGCAGAACGGCGGTTGGTGCTTCGCAATGATCCCTGCGATCAAGAAGCTCTACACCAACAAGGATGACCAGATTGCCGCTCTTAAGCGCCACCTGGAGTTCTATAACACCCATCCCTATGTTTCCGCCCCCGTCATTGGCGTTACCCTCGCCCTCGAGGAGGAGCGCGCCAACGGTGCCCCGATCGACGACGTCGCCATTCAGGGCGTCAAGGTCGGTATGATGGGCCCGCTCGCCGGCGTCGGCGACCCCGCCTTCTGGTTCACCCTTCGCCCGATTCTGGGCGCTCTGGGCGCTTCCCTGGCCCTGTCCGGCAGCATCGCCGGTCCGCTGCTGTTCTTCTTCGCGTGGAACATCATCCGTTACGCCTTCCTGTGGTACACGCAGGAGTTTGGCTACAAGGTCGGCTCCTCCATCGCCAAGGACCTCTCCGGCGGTCTGATGGGCAAGGTCACCGAGGGTGCTTCCATCCTGGGTATGTTCATCATCGGCGCCCTGGTCGAGCGCTGGGTGTCCATCTCCTTCACCCCGGTCGTCTCCAAGGTCACGCAGTCTGCTGGCGCCTTTATCGACTGGGCTAACCTGCCCTCCGGTTCTGAGGGTGTCAAGGAAGCACTGACGATGTATAACTCCATCGGTGCTAACGCCCTTGATCAGGTGAAGGTCACCACGCTTCAGGCCAACCTCGATCAGCTCATCCCCGGCCTTGCCGCCGTGTGCCTGACCCTGCTGGTCTGCAAGCTCCTCAAGAAGAAGGTCAGCCCGATTGTCATCATCCTGGCTCTCTTCGCCATCGGCATCATCGGTCGCGTCTGCGGCTTCATGTAAGCACGCTTCGGCTTAAGACCGAGAATTGCTAGGCAAGGGCTTTTGAGCCATTGAAACGGACCGCACCCGGTGGGTACACTGGATGCGGTCCGATTGTTTTATTTGGAGGGCGAGGCGCGCATGGCGCAATCTCAGAACAGCACGGTCGATCTGGCAACGCCGGCAACCTGCCTGATGGGGCTTACCAGCCACGGTAACGTGATGGTGGGCAATAAGGCGTTCGAGTATTACAACGAGCGCAATCCCGAGGATTATATTCAAATCCCGTGGGACGAGGTTGACTATATCGCCGCCGAGGTTTTGCGCGGCACCAAGAAGATCACGCGTTTTGCCATCTTCACCAAGGACAACGGTCACTTTACGTTTTCGACGCGCGACGACAAAGAGACGCTTCGTGCGGTTCGTAAGTACGTCGACGAGGATAAGCTCGTGCGTTCGCCCGACTTTATCGATGTGACGGCCAAGGGCGCCAAGAGCATCCCCTCCGTTATCAAAAATCTCTTCCACAAAGGTAACTAGCTCCTCACAAGTTGCGGTGAAATAGTTCCTAAATACGGCTTTAGATGCTTCAGACAGGAACTATTCCACCGCAACTTCGAAGTCTAGTCATGCGACGTATTGCGATGCAGTAAATCTGCTACACTAGTACAACATGCCTCCGTAGCTCAGGGGATAGAGCACCGCTCTCCTAAAGCGGGTGTCGACGGTTCGAATCCGCCCGGGGGCACCAGGTTGATTCAGTGCGAACTCGCGAGAGGATAAGCCTCGCGGGTTCGCACTTTTCTGTTTCGTAGTTGAGCGTTATCACGCACTGGCCATCGAAAACCATCACCTGATACACGAAGGCGTCAAGAAGGTCGGCGTCTGAAAGCGTTGCGCCGAACTGCAAGAAATCGGCGAAGCTCTCCGGGTCTATCTGCTTGGCCTCAAGCGTCTTCAGGTCGTGCTCGGCCCTGCGCTTCTGAACCTCAAGCTGGTCGATGCGCTCGCGCGTTCCGGGCGGTATGATGCCCTGCTCTATCGCCTTGAGGATGTTCGACAGCGCCTTGTCCGCCTCGTTCATCGCCCTTATGGCGCGCCTGCGCTCTGCGTCAACTTCGGCATCGTTCTGTCCGTTTAGGAGCAGATGGGCGATCTCAACGGCCTTCTCCCGGCTTTCAAGCATCTCACGCAGTGCTTTTACGGTCTCAGTCTCCAACCAGTCGCGACGAACCGGCTTCACGCCCTTGCAGTTGGTGCACTTGTAGTATTCATACTTTACGTCCTTCCAACCCCTGCCAGACACGCCGGGCATGTTGCGCCCGCACTCCGAGCAGAGCACGCGCCCCGAAAGCGCGAAATCGCCCCAGTGCTCGTTCTTGCGCTGTTTCTTGCCCTTCACGTGCTGCGCGCGGTAGAAGGTATCGTCATCGATGATCCTAGGCATGCCGTCCTCCTGCCTGATTCCGCCCCATTCGTATATCCCGAGGTACTTTTCGTTGTGAACCATGTTGTGCACCATCCCGTAGGTGCACGGCTTTCCGGTGTACGTTCTCACCCCGCGCTCGGCAAGGTCGCTCGCGATGTGGTTCAGTGCCTCTCCCGCAATCCTCCGGCGAAACACCTCGCGCACCACCTCTGCCTCCTCGGGTACGATCTCGTAGCGGTCGTTCTCATCCCTACGGTAGCCGTAGCACCTCACGCCGTTTGTCTTGCACTGCAAGGCGTTTCCCTCCATGCCACGACGGGTCTTGCGGGACACGTCGAGCGAGAAGTACGCCGCCTGTCCCTCAAGTATCTTCTCCATGAGGATGCCCTCGGGGCCTTCCGGGATGTACTCGAGCGCGGACTTGACCTGCACGCCCTTCTGCTCGAGCTGCTTCTTGTATATGGCAGGGTCGTACTTCGCCCGCGAGAAGCGTTCCATCATGTACACCACGACGTAATCGCTCTCCGGCGCGTTGGCTATCATCTTCTGGAACTGTGGGCGGTCATCAGTCCTGCCGCTCATGGCGTAGTCGGCATACACGCCAACGACCTCTATGCCCTCGCGCTGGCAGTAGTCGTTGCACACGCGCAGCTGGTCATCAATCGACGCCTCGCGCTGCTTTGAGCATGAGAATCGTGCGTATATGACGGCAGTCTTGGGGCCGGTTTCCCCCTTGCCTGTCATAATGATGTTGCCTCCTTTCGGGAGGGTTCAGCCCCGGTGATGTGTTTTGGCGGACGCACCGGGGCTTTTCTTACTCGTTGAGCGGCCAGCCGCAGTCAACGTAGGCTTCTACGGAAGTGTGATCCGGAACCTCCTGCGACGTCGTTGAGAACGGAGCGGTTGAACCAGCCGTCAGGTCTCCGTTGACGTAGGTATAAGCTCCGCCGACTATGCTGCCGTCTGCGTTGCGGAAAACCACCTGAATCCTAGTGCCTGAGAACGTGCCCTCCGTGTTGTTTGCGATCTCTCCCGCTACCGTGGTCTGTCCCCACTCGTCGGCGCTCTCGTTTATGTTGGTGATTGGGAGCTGATCGTAGAAATCCTTCTGGGTGATGTCCTGCTTCGTCCAGCCATTCGAGTTGACCGACAGTGACACGTCGAGCGCCGAGGTTCCCTCCGGTGCTGCCATGTCTCCGCATATCGCCGTTTGGCCATCGGGAAACATAAGCGTTATGAAGTCGTTGAGCGTGTCCAGAACGTTGCCGTCGGCGTCGCGCGCCGCAACCGTAACTTGAATGTTCTCGGCCGCCCATGTCGAGTTGGGGTTGCTAACGATTGATGCGAAGTGCGCCGTTCCGTAGGAATCGAAGTAGAAGCCGGTTTCGGCAACCTCAAGGTCTTTCGGCTCCGCCTCCTGTTCGACCTCTGCAACAGCAGGTTCGTTCACCTCGTTCGACCCGTTAGGTTGACCGCTTCCGGAACATCCGCCAAGCGTAAGGGCCGTTATTCCCGCCAACGCAACAAAGCTCCTTCTGGTAATCGTCATTTCTCCTCCTCGTCTTCATAGGTCATTCGTGCCATTTCCTCAAGCGAAACATCGAGCGCGTCAGCAATAGCCTTCGCCTTTCCAAGTGTGGGCTCTTTTGCCCTTCCCTTCAAAAGCGCGTTGATTGTTGACCTAGGTGAACCGATTTTATGCGCGAGTTCCGCAGGTGTCATTCCCTGTTGCTCAAGGTAGTACGCAAGAACCTTTCCGTACTCCATCTCACGCCTCTCTTAGAGTCCAATTATTTACACGTACAAAGTATTGCACGGTGCAAAACTTTGTACAATACTAATAGGCGTACAAAGTTTTGTACGCGAATGAAAGGAGAGGTATGACCCTGCAAGAGAGAGTTGGCCAGTATGTTGAGGCCAGCCAGACCACGATGGGCGCGGTTGCCGATCAGATCGGAATCAGCCGCTCCTCGCTTTTCAACAAGCTGCGAGGCTCCAACGAGTTCAGCTTGTCGGAAGCCTTCAGCCTGTCGCGCATCCTCGGCGTGTCTCTGGACGAGTTCTACCAGCTCGCAAATGAGCAGCCAGCCTAATGGGAGCCAAGGCAATGAAACCCGAGGAGCGTCTTGCATACATGCGACGCAAGCTCATGGCCCTTTACCGCCAGTGGCTCCTTGAGGGGAGACCCGTCAGGTGAAGTGGACTACCCGCGAAATCAAGTACCTCGAAGACCATGCCGAGGACGGTGCGGAGGCGATAGCCGGGGCTCTGGGACGCTCCGTGCAATCTGTCAAGGCGCAGGCCAAGCGCTTCGGACTCTCACTCCGGCGCGCGTGGCAGTGCCCCAAGTGCGGGATGCACGTCCACACGCCCCTATCGCCCAAGACGGGGTGGTGCCAGTCATGCACCCTCGAACACCGCAACGAGCGCATAGCCGAGCAGGTACGCGAGCTGCAAGAGGAGGTGAGACGGGAGGAGAGGCTGAAACGCGAGCGGCAAAGGCTCTACAGCGCGAAGCACAGGGCCAGAAAAAAGCTCAAAAACTCGTGACACTTCTATGACACCAACATTTACCAGCGAAAACGCAGAAAGGAGTGAAGATGGCCAAGTACAGAAAACAACCGGGCACCCCCACCTACCACAGCACGAGCGCCCGGAAAGGCCAACAGGCCAAGCCCAGTGTAACGCGAACCATGCGCATACCGGCGGAGATCGAGCGCGAAAACCAGATGCGCGCGTTCAAGACCGGCGCGATGCTCGGCTTCGCGGTCGCTGCCCTGATCTTCGGCCTCATCCTCTGGCTGTGGGTCATCCCCACGATGGACGCGGCGATCGAGACCGCCAAGGGGATGGTCG
This sequence comes from uncultured Collinsella sp., assembly GCA_902496455.1. Taxonomy (GTDB): domain Bacteria; phylum Actinomycetota; class Coriobacteriia; order Coriobacteriales; family Coriobacteriaceae; genus Collinsella. Next base: position 11,378 of record CABVAY010000029.1, on the reverse strand, counting down.
CATGAGGAAGATGGAGACCCCGGGCAACCAGATGGCCCTTCCGGGGCTAGACCCCAAGGGCGAGCAGCGGATGGCTGACGCCCGCGCATGGGTGAAGGCCCATCCCGTCGAGTTCGGATGGTACAAGGACAACGCCCGCGCGGAGTGCGCCCGCACCCACGACGGCAAGGCAAGCCCCAACCGCGCGCTCTACGGCATGCGCATCAAGTTCAGCATCGAGCTGCCCAACCACCTCGCCCCGTATCTGGCGCGCATCGCCATGGAGCAGGACAAGACCATCCGCATGAGGGTCGCGCGCAGCGACGCCGACGGCTACACGACGGCGGTGCTCCGATGAGCTGGAAGACCAAGCGCGTCGGCGTGGCCGAGTGCGTCATGTGCTTCCCGGAGGTTCCCACCAAGCAGCGACCGAAGTTCGACACGAAGCGCTTCCGCACCTACACGCCGGACAAGACCCGGCAAGCCGAGAAGTCCATCAAGCGCCAGTGGGAGGCCGCAGCGGGCGACCGCTGGAAGGACTTCGCGACCGAGGTGCGCGTGTTCATCGAGGTTCAGCGCCCCTTGGCCAAGAGCAACCCGAAGTACTGGGCGGGGCGTCCCGACCTCATGAAGCCCGACGCGGACAACTTGGCCAAGGTCATCTGCGACAGCCTGAACGGGCTGGCTTACCGCGATGACTGCCAGATCACGCAGCTCGGCGTGACCTTCGATCCCAGAACCCCATACAGCGACGAGTGCCTTATCCGGGTGCGCGTCGAGTACTACAGCGAGAGATATGAGAAGGAGGCCGGATGAACACCACCATCAAGGCCCATTTCAAGCAGGCGACCGTGAAGGGCGGCGTCGCAGTGCTCCAGCTCGAGGTGCTTACCGACGCGGCTGGCGCCTTCGACGTAATCAAGCAGGCGGGCCGCACCGTGATCCTGACCATCGAGAGCGAGCAGCAGGAGCTTGATTTCGGCGACGAATACGAGGACGAGCCGCTTCCTTTTGACGAGGAGCTTCCCGCCAACGTGGACGACGAGACCGGCGAAATCTACGACCCCATTGAAGACGAAAACCACATGCTCACCGAAGGGGGCAACTAACCATGAAGTACTTCGAGGACAACATCATGAGCGGCGTTGACATGCACGACCTGCACGACAACCTGCACGAGGCCGCAGGCGTTGTGGAGAGCAATATCGTGTTCATGCTCACCCACGATGCGGACGAGACCCGCAGCGCCGACGTGGACATGTGTCAGTCCGCGTACAACACCATCGCCATCTGCGAGGCGATTATCGCCAAGTACCCCGATGACGTTGCCGAGAAGGCGCTGGCCAACGCGCGCAGCGATATGCAGAAGATCGAGGAACGGCGCGACGAGCTGAAGGCTATCTTCGGCATCCTGTTCGGGGGGTGCTAGGCATGAACCTCACCAACTCCCTTAACCTCCCGCGCCCGTTCGTCTCGGCTGCGGAGAGCGACTACAAGTACACGCCCAAGCGCTACAGCGTGACCGCCCTTCTGAAGGGCACGCGCGAGGCCATCCTTCAGCGCCGCCACGACGACGAGATCACTCAGGACGTGGCGGACATGGTGTGGGCCGTCTTCGGCTCTGCGGTGCACCAGATTCTCCAGAACGCCGAGGAGACCAAGACCCAGCTCAAGGAGAACCACCTCGTCATCGACATGCCCAACGGCTACCAGCTGAGCGGCATATTCGACCTCTACGACGACGCGACGGGCACCGTCACGGACTACAAGACGGCATCGGCTTGGAAGGCCGTCTTCGGCGCGAAGGATGACGAGGAGCTTGCGGACTGGCGCAAGCAGACCCTCATCTACTGCTGGATGCTGCGGCAGATAGGCTTCGACGCCCATCGCGGCGAGATCGTGGCGCTTCTCAAGGATCACAAGAAGAGCGACGCCAAGAACAAGGCCGACTACCCGAAGCACCCCGTCTGGCGCGTGGGGTGGGACTTCACCGACGAGCAGATAGAGCGGTGCGGCGAGTGGCTCGCCAAGCGCTTTGAGGAGATCGAGGCAGCCGAGAAGCTTCCCGACGACCAGCTCCCCATGTGCACCGAGAAGGAGCGCTGGCACCGCGCCGACAAGTGGGCCGTTATGAAGGAGGGCCGCAAGACCGCCATCCGCCTCTACGACAGCAAAAGGGAGGCCAACGCCCGCATGAAGAAGGAGAGCGAAAACGGCAAGGGCAAGTTCTACGTCGAGCACCGCCCCGGCGAAGACCCGAAGTGCATGGACTACTGCTCCGCCTGCCAGTTCTGCGACCACTACAGGAAGCTCACGGAGGAGGCATAGCAATGGCGGACGAAGGAATCTACAGCCTTCTTGCGAAGGCTCAGGCGGCCATGGTGTCGCCGAAGAAGAACGGCGTCGGGCAGATCGGCACGCGCAAGTACGCCTACGCGACCCTTGATGACGTGCTCGACGCCATCAAGCCGCCGCTCAACGAGAACGGCCTGTTCCTCACGCAGCGCACCGTGAATGGGGAGAACTGCCTGTTCATCCAGACGATCGTCGGGCACGGGAGCGAGACGCTCCTCCTTGACGAGGAACCCTACGAGTACGACCCCAACCCGCAGGAGTACGGCAAGCGCGAGACCTACGCCAAGCGCTACGGCCTGTGCAAGGCGTTCGCAATCGTGGGAGACGAGGACACGGACGGCGACGTGCAGCAGACCGCTCCGCAAGACCCGCGCTGGAAGACCACCGGAACGGCCAAGGCCGCTCAGACAGCCAAGGCGCAACCCGACAAGAAGAAGTGGCTCACGCGCTGCTTGCAGCTCAAGGCCCAGTGCATGGCTCAGGGCGTGAAGGAAAGCGGTCTCGACAGCTGGTACAAGGCCAGCTTCGGGGACGTGCAGCCCGGCGACCTGACCCTTGGGCAGGTGACCGAGTGGGGCAAGTACCTCGCGCAGATCGCCAAGGACTCAGACCACAGCAAGGAGGAGACGGATGAGCATCAATCGAGTGACGATTAGCGGCAACCTCGGGCGCGACCCGGATCTTCGCGTAACCGCGTCGGGCACGCAGGTGTGCAGCCTCGCGGTGTGCGTGAACACGCGCCAGAAGGTCAACGGCGAGTGGTCGGACAAGGCCAACTGGGTCGACGTGATCTTCTTCGGCAACCGCGCCGAGAGCATCGCCAAGTACCTCGCCAAGGGTTCCCACGTGACCATTGCCGGAAGGCTGAGCCAGAACACGTGGGAGACCAAGGATGGCCAGAAGCGCAGCAAGCTTGAGGTCATCGGCGAGGACATCGACTTCCAAGGCGGCAAGCGCACGGGGCAGGCCGCAGAGGATCAGCCCGCAGACGTCTACGACGACGACTGCCCGTTCTAGGAAGAGACCATGAACACATATTCAATCGCGCACCTCGCGGCCATCGCGTACCTGAACTCCAAGGGCCTCAAGGCCGAGGGCGCTTGCAAGTACATGTGCGACGAGGGAACCGCCGACGTCGTCGTGAAGAACGGCGAGGTGACCGTCCTCGTGATCGTGACGGCGAAGCGCCAGCGCGGCGAGGTCAAGGAACCGGAGTTCAGCTACAAGCGCTTGCAGCACATCGCCATGTGCTTCCTCGTTGAGCATCCCGAGGTGGACGCGCTCCGCTTCGATGTCATCGAGGCGCTTATCGGCACCGGCGCAACCGTGTCCGTCAACGCGCTTGAGGGCGCTTACTACTGGGAGCGTTAGGTCATGCAGGAAGCCAAGTTCACATGGTTTCCGAAGCTCACCGCAACGGTGGCCAAGGTGCCGGAGGAGCAGCGAGGAGCGATCCTCTGGGCCTTGGCCCAGTACGGCACCTACGGCATCGAGCCTGAGCTTGAGTGGCCGCTTGATGCCATCTTCGAGAGCCTGCGCGAGGACATCGACAACTCCAAGCGCGCCATTTCGAGCGGTGGAACGGGGGGACGCGGAAACAAGAAGGGTGCTTCAAGCGACTCGAAAGACCCCTTTGCAAACAGCGAAACCCCCCTTTCCGAGTTCTCAAACCTCGCTTGCGATTACATCGAAACGGGGGTTTTGGAAACCGAAAACGGGGGTTTGGAAGATGCCGAACCCAAACCAAACCATACCAAGCCAAACCATACCAAGCCAAAGAAGAGGTTTGTCCCGCCCTCAGTTGACGAGGTGCGCGCCTACTGCGCGGAGAAGGGCTACACGTTCGACCCGGAGGCTTTCGTGGCGTTCTACGAGTCGAAGGGCTGGAAGGTCGGGCGCAACCCCATGAAGTCGTGGCAGGCGGCTTGCACCACATGGCAGAAGCGGCAGGGCGACAGGAAGGAGGCCAGCCATGACGAGTACTCGAATCTCTGACGCGCTCAAGGGCCTCGACGTGCCGGAGGGCATCGAACCGGCCAAGCCCGTTCCCTTCAAGCAGACCGACGAGTACCGCCAGATGATGCGCAAGGCCCGCGAGTGCAGGCTGCGCAAGGCCGGGCTTCGAGGCGGCTACATGCGCGCCCAGAGCGACATCGGCGAGCGCGTGTGCAGGATCGTGGAGCGGGGCCGTGGCGCGTACCTCTGGGGCGAGCCGGGGCGCGGCAAGACCTACGCGGCGGCCCATGCGGTGCGCGTCGCCGTCGAGCGCTCCAAGGGCACCAAGCCGCCCGCAAAGCTCGTGAGCGCCAAGCACCTGCTGGACAGCATCCGCGACGGCTTCAACGGCGGAGACCGCGACGCCCTGAGAAGGGCCGAGACCGTTCCGCTTCTGGCGCTTGACGATCTGGGGGCCGAGCGCCCCACGGACTGGGCCATCGAGACGCTCACGGGCCTCATAGACGCCAGAACCGCCGAGGGGCTGCCGACCATCGTCACGAGCAACTACAGCCTCGGGCAGCTGCGCGAGCTTTGGGGCGGCATGCCCGGCGCTCGCATCGCCTCAAGGCTCGGCGGGGCCTGCGAGCGCATCGAGGTGACTGGGCCGGACAGGAGGCTCCGATGATCTCGATGGGACAGCTTCAGGGCCACTCCTTGGAGAGGGCCGAGCTTTACGGAAAGCCCCACGTGGGCGCGCGATACACCGGCAAGGGAGCGAGGGACTACGAGCGCACGCAGGAGTGGTGCTGCATCTGTGGCAAGCCCGCCATGAGCTGCCACCACGTGATACCGAGGGGGCGCGGCGAGCGCTTCAACCTCGTCACGCCGAACGGCAGGTGGAGCCTGAGAAGCCCGCTGTTCGCCCTATGCGGCTCGGGCACCACAGGGTGCCACGACGGGTTCCACGGCGCGGCGCGCTTCGTTCCCCGCTGGGTGTGGGACAACATCCAGTTCGAGCAGCAGTGGTGGGACGGGCTTCTTCTGAAGCTGTTCCCCCCACACCATCCCGGCCTCTACGACTACGGGCGCTGGGAGATTGAAGACCGGGATACCGGCAGGATCATCACCATCAGGGAAAGGGTTTGAAATGGAAATCAGGACTTGCGAGGAGTACGTGCTTGCCAAGCTTCATGCGGCTGAGGAAGCGAACGAGGTGCTTCGCGGAAAGATCGCGGAGCTTGAGCGCGAGAAGAGCGAGGCGGACGCCAAGAAGGCTGAAAGCCCCGACGGCGAGATCGAGCCGAGGCAGGTGCAGATCGTCAAGCTCAACGAGCCGTTCGAGACGGCCTATCTCACGGTGAAGGACGTCTACGACTTCAAGCACAGCGAGAACGGGCTTGGGCTTACGGCTGAGGAGGCGCGCGAGAAGGCCGCAAGCGATGAGGGCCTTCGAGAGGTGGCCCGCAAGCGCGTCGGTTGGAGCAGGAACGAGGCCATGAGCGTTGAGACGCGCATCTGGCCCTGCCAGCTCCGCACCGGAACCCAGACGTTCGTCATGGACGTTTGGAACAACGGGCGCAACCTCGCCGAGGCCCGCGTGGCCAAGGACTCCGAGAAGGCGTGCACGGGGCAGTACTTCCCGGCATACCGCGCGCAGGAGCTTGAGAGGTTCGGCCTCGACCTGCTCAAGAAGAGGCTCATCGAGTACGCCGACAAGCTGGACGCCGAGGCGAAGAAGGGCGAGGAAAACGAGTGAGAAGGCTTCTTTTCGCAATCGCGATAGCTGCCGCCGTGAGCGTTCCGGCAGCCATCGTCTACGCGATCCTCAGGGCGCTGCAGCTTCTCGCCCTCGGGCTTGCGTTCCTTTGCTTTCTGTCGCTCGCAGCGTGAAAGGAGACACGATGAAAGACGTCAAGGCGGAGCAGGCGCGCATCCGCATCGAAGCCGCGCGCAAGCACCTCACCGAGGCCCTTGAGGCCGTCAGCGGGCCGGAGCCGGACTGGGCGATGTGCGAGGCCTGCATGGACATGGCGAGCGATGTGCTGCCTACGGTCATCGATGGTGAGCCGCGATGAGCCTGAGCAAGGACGAATGGCGCGCCGGGATCACCGAGGAGAGCAAGCCCATGGGCTGCATGGGGTGTCTCTTCCTCGTGCTTGCGTGCTTGGCGCTCGACGGTCTGACGGTGTTCTTGGGCTACCAGATCGTGATGCTCGTCAGAGACATCATCGCCGGCTGAGTTGACAATGCGGGCGGGGTCGAGGGTTTGCAGGCTAGGCCCCGCCGGACGAAAGGATTCTATCATGGCAAGGTACTACGAGATAAACGAGACAGATGCGCGCATGGCGCACGAGGCGAACAGCATGCGCGAGTTCAAGGCCGGTAGCGAGACCGAGGGCTACCGCGCGCAGGTGGACGAGGCCTACCGAATGGCCGAGGAGCAGGCCGAGCGGTTCCCTGAGCTTGCGGAGAAGGCATACGCGCTCGCGGACAGGTTCGCACGCAAGTACGCCGAGTGGCTGAACGAGGGCTATCGCATCGACGCGATGTGCCCCAGTATCCTCGTTTCGGGCGGCGGGAACTTCCCTGTTCTCAAGAAGGAGCGCCAGAACGCCAGCCGAAGCTCTCACATGGAGCGTTATGAGAAGGTCATGGGCATCAAGCGTCGCATCGCGTCCATCGGAACCGGCGGCATACAAGCGGGCGACCCGAACGCGCTCGAAAAGCTTGAGGCCAAGGCCAAGCGGCTAGAGGATCGTCAGGACATGATGAAGCGCGCCAACGCCCACTACCGCAAGCACGGCACGCTTGAGGGCTTCAACGGAGGAGACCACGACGAGGCCGAGCACGTCAGGCACGACATGGAGCGTTTCGGGATGAGCCAGCCCTTCCCGTCGTGGCAGCTGTCGAAAAACCTCGCCACGATCAAGCGCACCCGCGCGCGCATCGCCGAGCTTCAGCGCGAGAAGGAGGCCGACACTGAAGACCGCGAGACCGAGATCAACGGCGAGCCTTGCACCGTGGTCGAGAACGCCGACATCATGCGGCTTCAGCTCGTGTTCGACGGCAAGCCGGAGGACGGAACGCGCGAAAGGCTCAAGGCCAACGGGTTCAGGTGGTCGCCCAAGAACGGCGCGTGGCAGCGGCAGCTCACGGACAACGCCCGCCGGGCGCTCAAGGCTTTGGAGGCGTAGCCATGGCCAAGGGAGAGAACTGGAGCGAATGCCGCTTCATTGAGGTGTGCTGCGACTACGGCGTGTGCCAGAACCAGATGCTTGAGGAGCTGGGAAAGACCTGCGACACGGAGAGGTGCGCAAACTGGATCAACGACCACCTCATCGACGCGCAAGACGAGAACGACGAGACTTGCCGGGGGTGCGTATGGAACGTGTCGAGATAGGAAGCGTCGCGGTGTTCCGAGACCTTGAGGCCAGCAAGGCGCAGGCGCTCAAACCGCTGGAAGAGGCGGCGGAAACTTTTGCCGAATGGCAGAAATACAACTCATGCACCGACATGTGCCAGGTGTGCGAGCACACGGACGAGAGCCGGGCGGCATACAACGGCCCTGCGAACAGGTACCCCGCGCCGTGCCCGTCTCGCGAAGCGCTTATGGACGAGATCGCCGACTGCATCCAAGCGTGCGCCAACCTCGCCGCGATGGTGGGCGTGAGCGACCTGACCCCGTACATGGAGCGCTGCGAGGATCGCAACAGGGAGCGTGGTCGCCATGCCGACTGACGAGCAGCGCCGCGAGGTGGCGGTAAGGCTGCGGGAGCTGCATCTGGGAGGCGGCAGCAAAGACCTCATCGAGCGCACGCTATCAGACGCAATCGGGGCGTGGCGCAAGAGCGGCATGAGCTGGGACTTCATTACGGAGCGCCTCGCCGACCTCATAGAGCCGAGCTGCGACCGCGACGCGCTGCTGGCGCTGGCGGACGAGATGGACAAGGACGTGCGCTTGCAGCGCGAGCGTCAGAAGTCCGGTAAGCGGTGGTTTATTGACGGCTTGGACGTCAGGGAGTACGCCCGCCGCATCCGCGAGGCTTTGGGGGTGGAGTCATGAGCGGATGGCGTATGGCCTCGGTCTCATGGGGCAAGGACAGCACCGCGATGCTCCACCTGCTCATCGAGAACGGGCACGGGCCTGATGAGGTCGTTTTTTACGACACCGGAGCCGAGTTCGAGGCGATATACGCAGAACGGGATAAGACGCTCCCGATTCTCTACGAGTACGGCATCAAATATACCGAGCTGCGCCCGCGCGAGCCGTTCTTCTACTCCATGCTCGCGCGACCGGTCCGAAGCCGCGCGACGGGCGAGGTCCACAGGCACGGGTACGGCTGGTGCGGCGGGCCTTGCCGATGGGGTACCTCCGAGTAAACGCGCGCCCTCGACCGCTACGCCAGGGAGCGCGGGGCCACGGTCTTCGTGGGCATCGCCGCCGACGAGACGCGCCGAATCGAGCGCGAGCGTGCGGAGTGGAAGCGGCTTCCGCTCGTGGAGGCCGGAATGACCGAGGCGGACTGCCTGGCCATGTGCTACGAGCGCGGGCACGAGTGGAGTGAGAGCGGAGTGAGGCTCTACGACGTTCTCGACCGGGTGAGCTGCTGGTGCTGCCGGAACAAGAACATGAAGGAGCTTGCCGCCATGCGGGAGCACCTGCCCGCCTACTACGAGAGGCTCATCGCGCTCGAAGAGGTCATAGGGGAACCGATGAAGCGCAAGGGGCTGGTGGTGGAGTCATGAGCGTTCCGGAGATGTGGCCCGCCCAGAGAGAGGCGGTGAGCTTCTGCCTGGAGCGTCCGGCAGCGATGCTGGACATGGGCATGGGATGCGGCAAGACACGCGTGGCGGTCGAGGCGATCCGCCGCCGCGAGGACAAGCCGAGGGAGACCGAGGAGAAGCCGAAGCCCTCGCCGCTCGATGACTACAAGTTCCACGTTGACACGGGCGGGGCGATCGTATGCAGCAACGACGCCTACGAGCTTCTGGACGCGCTGCGGGACATGCACTGGCTGTGACATCTTGCGCTGGCCATACCATCCAGCCAAAGGAGGCATGGCCATGGGAAACAGCAGGCACCACAAGAGAAGGAGCGCCAAGCGCAAGCGCCGCACATGCACGCAGAAGGTCGCGTTATACAGCGAGCTCGCGGCGATGAGGGTAGGGGCACGGTACGGGCAGGACTGGTACCGCTGCCCCTACTGCCATGCGTGGCACCTCACGAGCAAGAACACGCAGCCGGGAGAGCGCCATGGATAACGAGCAGAGGACGCGCGAGCAGCTGGCCAAGCACGCCCAGAGGATGCGGCGCATAGGCTGCACCTTGGGCGAGATAGCGCGGGCGCTTGAGATCACCATCCACGAGACCAAGAGGCTGCTGAAGGAGGCGGCACAATGAGCCGCATGCGCACGTACTGCCCGCACTGCGGGCGCATAGTCCCGGCGGGCCAGCGCTGCGCATGCAGGCCGCGACCCAAGCGCAAGCCGACACAAGGCGACAAGGCAAGAGCCGAGCGAGAGCCGTGGAGAAGGAATTACTCAAGCGCCGAGTACCAAGCCGCGAGGAATCAGGCGATAGCGAGAACCAAGGGCAGGTGCACCGACTGCGGCAGGGTGTGCGCATGGCACGACGGCAGGCGGTGGAGGACTGCGGGCATGGGAGGCGAGGTCGACCACATCGTGCCGCTGTGCAAGGGAGGCACGAACGACCCGGCCAACCTAGCCCTGCGCTGCAAGAGCTGCCACGGCCTGAAGGACGCCAAGCTCCGGCGCAAGACCCCCTAACCCCTTGGAAAACCCGAAACGCCTCCTCATACCCCGCGCGCCACCCCCCGGCGTCTATCGCCACGAAATTGGAGGTTCGGGGGGCCTGAGCGAGGGCGCAACGCTAAGATGCCAAAAAACGCAACGCTAAATCTCACACCCGCGATAGCCTCCTTTCACCCGTCTGGAAGGAGGCTTTTTATGCGAAAAACCGAGCTGAAAATCGAGGAAATCCCGATTGACGAGCTGGTTCCCTACGAAAACAACGCCAAGAAGCACACGCGAGAGCAGATCGACGCGGTAGAGGCCTCAATCAAGGAGTTCGGCTTCAGGAACCCCGTTATCGTGTGGCGCAACGCCGACGGACGCCCCGAGGTAGTGGCCGGGCACGCCAGAGTGACCGCAGTCAAGAACATCGGCATGCAGGAGGTTCCATGCGTCTTTTGCGACGACCTCACGGACGCCCAGCGCCGCGCCCTGACGCTGGTGGACAACCAAACCACCATGATGACCGGATGGGACTTCGACACGCTCAACTACGAGCTTGACACGCTGTGCGGGGAGTTCGACATGAGCGACTTCGGCTTCGACACGACCGGTGCGGCGGACATCGACAACCTCTTTACCGAGGAGGGCGAGCCGAAGGACGATTCACCAGCGCCGAAAACAGCCACATGCCCGAACTGCGGTGAGACGTTTGAGCTATGAGGCTGTACATCGCCGGAACGAACGGCCTCGGCAACTATCTGGAACGCGCCCTGTTCCAAAACGCTGCGGGGGGGGGCGTCGATGAAATGAGGCTTTATCTTGCCGCCACCCACGGCCCCGGAGGCCGCTATCTGCAAGGAGAACTGTTTTGCGACTCTACCAAGCCGGGACGTTCACTCGACCGTACATCTTCCAAAACGCTAACGGGGGGTGCGCTCCAAGGAGGGTTGGCCGGAAGGTGCAACATCCTTGAGAGCTACTACTACGTGGCGGACTGGCAGACGCGCAACATCCACCGCTTCAAGCGATTTCTGCTCGATTCCGGAGCGTTCACCGCGCTCTACGGGGCTGGGATGGAGGCGAAGGCCCTTCCGGCCTACGTTGACAGGTACATCCGGTACATCTGCGAGAACAACGTCCAAGACTTCTTCGAGATGGACGTGGACTCGGTTGTTGGCTACAAGCGCGTGCTTGAGTTCCGGCGCGAGATCGAGGCGCAGACGGGGCGCAGGTGCATCCCGGTCTGGCACCTAGAGCGCGGCAAGAGGGCCTTTCAGGAGATGTGCACGGAGTACCCGTATGTCGCTATCAGCGGGATCGCGACCAAGGACGGCAGGAAGAGGCTCAAGCCG